>CAZGVZ010000066.1:0-2883 GCA_964529145.1 uncultured Fibrobacteraceae bacterium
ACGAACAGGTGGTCCTGCTCAATCCTCAGGCCGGCCCGGAGTATAAGGCGCTCGGGGACCTCCAGATGCGACAGAACAAGAAGGACGAGGCGGTCAAATCATATCTTAAATATCTCGACAAAACCGGTCAGGACGACAACGTGGCAAAAATTGTCGGGCTGCACATGTATGAAGGCAAACAATACCAGAATGCGGTACGATACCTCGAACTGGTCAAGGATAAATCCATTCACAACCGTGACTTTCTGCTCGCGCTTGGCGATTCCTACTTCCGGACACAGAACTGTCAGAAGGTCTGCGCCATCTACAGTCAATTAAATACGAAAAAGGCTTCCGAAGCCACGCTCAAGAAAATACTGCTGCCTTTGGGTGAATGTTATGAGAAAACCGGCGATCTTGCGAAAGCCGCCGATGCATACGCGGAATACACCGCGCTTCCGGGGGTAAACGACCCCGACGCTTTCTATCTGAGGGCTTTTCTCAGGGAAAAAACCGATCCCAAGACTGCAGAGATACTTTACCTTAAAAACATCAAGGCTTTTCCGAAAGACAGCCGCAGCTATCTGCGTCTCGGGACCATGTACGCGGAAAATCCCGCTACACTGGCCAAGGCTCCGGAACCGCTCAACAAAGCCTCTGCTCTCAATCCCAGGGATGCATCGATCCTTCTCAAACTGGCTCAGATATGGAATACCCTGAAAAACGAGGAGAAGGAGCTCGAAACCCTCAAAAGACTTCTCTCCCAGGAACCGGCGAATCTGGAGGCGAACCGCCGCGCAGGGACGATTCTCATGAAGGAAAAACAGTACGCCAGGGCGATCGAGTGTCTTGAAATCGTCCAGGTGACCAGTCCCAAGGATGCCGAGATCATGCTGATGCTTTCAGAAGGTTATCTCAAAACCGGAAGGAAGGACAGGGGTGTCGAACTGCTGGCCAAAGTGCAAAGCATGCGTAAAGATAATCCGGATCTGATGTTCCAGCTCTATACCATTTACAAGGAACTGGGAAAGAACTCCGAGGCCGAGGAGATGATCAAGCAACTCATCGCCCTGAAAAAGGAAAACAGATACCGTATTCTGTACGCCGGTGATCTTATCGACCAGAAACGGTTCCCGGACGCGAAGTTCATTGCGGATGAAATCGTCAAATCCGACCCGATGAATCTGGACGGCCTCATGCTCACCGGAAGGATACTCTCTTTTCAGAAGAAATACGATGACGCGATCGAAACGTTTAAAATGGTATCATACGTAAAAGAAGATCACGCCCCGGCGAATTATGAACGGGGGGAGGTGTACCGTAAACAGAATCTTCTGGACCGTGCGGAATCTTACTATCTCAAGGCATTACAGACAGATCCTAAATTCGCCGCTGCGGAACTCGGGCTCGCGCGGGTCCACAAGGCGCGGAACAGGACGGCCGAATACGTTTCCCATCTGAACAAAGCGAAGGAACTCGCCCCGGAAGACAGGGAAATTTTGGCTGAAATCAAGGAGAAAGAAGCTGCGGGAGCGCCCGCGAAACAGTGACCGTCTTCAATTCTTTCCCGATGTGTACACGGTGGTATCGTAATTCCGGTACCAGCCGTGATCTCCGGCGGTTCAGAAATCGGAAACGTTCACGAAGAATGCGCGTTTATAAGTTCCGCGAATTCGTCCGGATATTCCGTCCTGAGATTTACAAGCGAAGGGTCGATTTTCGCCCATTCGGATATCCTTCCTCCGCTGTCGAGCGCTAAATCCAGGACCGGAAATGCGGTAAAGAGAAAAGCCCTGTTACCCAGCGAATCGATACTCTCCAGCAGCTGCCCTTCTCCCCGGTCCGTCGCGTCTCGCACAGATAGGGAACCGCCCGGTTCGCGGGCCTCATTCCCATGACCATCGGCCCGATGGTGCTTCATTTCTTCTAATTCTCTCCTGTAAGCAGCCAGTTCGGCTTTCAGTGATTTCGGCATACGCGGAAAAAGAATCCCGTTCTCGAGACCTTCGATCCTTTTCCATGCCGTTTCCATACTCGTCCCTAAAACCGATTTTTGCCCATCATTCCCGGATTGCAGGAGTGGCCACTCCCTGAACCGTTCAGAAATGCAGCAGGCGAGGTTGTAAGCGTCACCGGGTGATCTGACCGGCTCAGACAAGCGCCGACGAAAGACATCGGTGGATCCTTTCATGCAACTTATCGTCTCGTCAGTGAGCTCGGCAAAGGTTTTCACCATGGGATCAGCCGCCAGCTTCATGCAAAGTACGGGCTCCGAAAGATCGAAACTGGCATTTTTCACTCTCCTGTACGTTTGTATGGCGGACCATTGGATTCTGGAATCGAAATATACCCGGTAAATAGTGCGAAAATCTCTGCATGGCCGGAGAAGCGAAAGACGGCAAAGCATGCAGCGAAGGTTTCCCTCCCTCCGAGCCAGCTTGGCCCTCGTCAATACGATCGATTTTTCCATTGCCCCTTCGGCGATGCCGTAGAGACCTTCGGCCACTCCCGGGTCTTCTTTACTCGCCGCATCAATGATGTACATAAACCCCAAATTGTACCAGGCGCCGAAATTTTCCCTGTCCTCTATTATCGCGGAGGCGTAAAGTTTCCCGGCCTCCTCCATGTGCTGTTTGAAATAGGCGTGAACACCCGCGAGAAAATAAGCGTAACTCTTCCATCGTGCGGTGCCCATGGGCATCCTGCCGCGTATCGAGGCGGAATCGAGAGTGAAAAGAATCCATGTGGCGATCACTTTACCCATGACCACCCATATTTCATTTTTCGGAAGCGTCTCTTTCATCGAACCGGGCATAAACCTGTCAACCCAGAACGTTTCCGACATGCTATGGTTCGGCCAGTTCCTCGATATCACCGCCGTCACACCGATTCCCCGGCTCGTTT
>CAZGVZ010000066.1:2897-3435 GCA_964529145.1 uncultured Fibrobacteraceae bacterium
CGCAGGCTGAGCCTGTTTCCGCTGGAAAGAGCGAATTTACCGAGCAGCTTGATCGCAGTACTCAGGATTCCCGGCAACTCTATCTCCGAGAATACCGTTTTCACATCGAAAGAGGTTCCGGTCGTGATATGGAGATATGAATTCGACGGATTTTGATTGAGGGCGCCCAGCTCCGAAACGATAAAGGTCGAGAGCGTCTTCACACCCTTGGCATCATCATCTTCCGTCTCCTTGTCGATATCGAGACGTTTTCCGAACACGGATTCCCTGATACGGTGAAAAAGGAGAATGAGAACCATACCGATCAGTATCGGTATTATGAAACGCAGAAAAAGTGATATGAGGTTCAGGCCGTCTTCGATCCCGTTCTCGATTCCGCCGGCCACTTCGCTCCTGCCCTCGAGGAGTAATCCCGGATCCCGTCGTACTGCGGTGTCGGGGTACGCGATCAGACGGGCAAGGCCCTTTACGGTTCGGTCAAGGGTGCGTCGGGACGACGTGTCGGGATACTTCGATGTATAGATCTTAATCGCAGTCG
>CAZGVZ010000066.1:3445-7392 GCA_964529145.1 uncultured Fibrobacteraceae bacterium
CTTGAGCCTAAGCGCCTTTTCCAGAGAATCGACGATCGAGGAGTCCGAAGGAAACGGCTTCTCCTCCCCTGCCTTTTCCTCTTCGGGTTCTGCGGCCGAGATGATGACGAGAATTATCATTGCCGCATACGGCAGCCGGTTTCTCTTCGTTTTTTTGCATCTCCGGTTTTCATCCATACCACTCCTCCTCTTGCGGACATCGAAACCTGAATATAAATCGTAAGATTACGAGAGGACAATCCACACTGCCTCCGGTTCCGGGGCGACCGGACAGATGGCATATATCCCTGGCGATGCGGTATTCAGGAGGACCAGGTCTTGGCGCTCCGAAAGATTCAGTACAAAATCCGCTCTCCAAAACGTATTTTTAGCATTTAAAAAATCCCAAACCGCACATGTTTATATCGTCATGGAGGTATGTATGGCAGATGCAACAGCAACCGGTCCTCAGAAAATGGAGTTCCAGACCGAAGCCAAGCAACTATTACATCTGATGGTTCATGCGCTTTATTCGCACAAAGAAGTCTTCCTGCGTGAGCTCGTTTCGAACTCTTCCGACGCGCTCGATAAGCTCCGATTCGAATCTTTGACCAATCCTGCCATCAAGGGACCAAATGATCCCGCTATCCGGATCAAAATCGACAAAACCGCCAAAACGCTCACCTTTTCAGACAACGGCATCGGCATGACACGGCAAGAGGTGATCGACAATATCGGGACAATCGCCCGTAGCGGTTCAAAGGCGTTTCTGGAAAAAATGACCGGGGATCAGAGGGCCGATTCCAACCTGATCGGGAAATTCGGGGTAGGTTTCTACTCGGTATTCATGGTTGCATCCAGCGTAAAACTGGTTACCAAACGCGCGGGAAGCGAGGAACCTGCGGTCAAATGGGAATCGAAAGGCGAAAACGAATTCACCCTCGAGGACGCGGAGCGCGACTCACACGGGACGGATATCGTGATCTATCTGAAGGAAGAGGAAAGCTCGTTCACTGAAGACTGGCAGATACGTTCTCTAATCAAGAAATATTCCGATTTCATCGCCTTCCCTATCTACATGCCCAATGACAAAGGCAAGGAAGAGGTGGTGAACCAGACGAAACCTCTCTGGCGCAGAGCGCCTTCGGAAGTGACGCCCGAACAGTACAAGGAGTTCTACCAGCAGGTGCTTGCGGGATTCGACGAGCCGCTTTCCATCATTCACAGCCGGGCCGAAGGCATAATGGAATACTCGTCACTGCTCTATATACCCTCCAAATCACCTTTCGACCTGTTTTCGCTCGAGCGTAAACACGGTGTCAAGCTGTACGTGAAGCGGGTATTTATCATGGACAACTGCAAGGAACTGCTTCCCGAGTACCTTCGATTCGTTCGCGGCATCGTCGACTCCGAGGACCTGCCGCTCAACATATCCAGGGAAATGCTGCAGAAGAATCCCCTGATTGAAAAGATAAGGAAAACTCTCGTTAGTAAAATTCTTGGAAAATTGAAGGAGCTTGCGGATAATGAACCGGATACCTATAAAAAATTATGGCAGGAATTCGGCCCGGTGCTCAAGGAAGGGCTGCATATGGACTACGAGAACAAGGAACCGCTTCTCGAGCTTTTGAGGTTCCAGTCTTCCAACGGGGCGACAAAGGACGACCACACGAGCCTCAGGCAATACGTCGAGCGGATGCGGGCCGACCAGAAGGATATCTATTACATCACCGGAGAAAACCGTGAAATTGTCGAGAAGAGTCCGCACCTGGAGGTCTTCAAGGCCAAGGGTATCGAAGTGCTCTATCTTGTAGATCCTATTGACGAATGGGTCGTGAACGACATCTATAATTACGATGGAAAGCAGCTCAAATCGGCGACACAGGGAGATCTGGATCTCGGGGATCTCGACAAAGAAGAGAAAGACGCAAGAAAGAAATCCGAATCGAAATTCAAGAAACTCTCCGAACGGATCAAGAACATCCTAAGCGACAAAGTAAAAGAGGTGAAGATCACGACACGGCTCAAGGACAGCCCTGCCTGTCTTGTGAACGAGGCCCATGCAATGGGAGCGCATATGGAAAAACTGATGAAGGCCATGGGTCAGGACGTTCCGGAATCGAAGCGAATCCTGGAGATAAATGCGGAACATCCGATACTGGTGAACATGCTCGCGCGCTACGGAGCGGACCCCAAGGATCCTCAGCTCGAGGAGTGGGTGCACCTTCTCTACGAACAGGCCCTCATCGCGGAAGGCCAGATGGTCCCGGACCCTATGGCGTATTCGCGTAGGGTGAACGACCTGCTCGCCAGAGTTTCCGCGGTCTCCTGATCGCGGGAGAAGACCGGTATACATGCCGCACCTGGCGCTTATTACCGATTTCGGCCTTTCCGACTGGTTCGTCGGAGAGATGAAGGGAATTATCGCCGGGATCTCTCCCGGGCTGGCCGTGATCGATATTACTCACCAGATCCCTCCGGGAGATGTCCGGGCAGCGGCATTCGCGCTGCTCGCGAGTTACCGGTCATTTCCAAAAAAAACGGTTTTTTGTGTGGTAGTCGATTCGTGTGCAGGCCCGGACCGCAAGGGAATCGTCGCAGAAACCGGAGGATACCTCTTCGTGGGTCCGGATAATGGAGTGCTCTCCTGGGTTCTCGAACGGGAGGAACAGTCACGTGTGTATGCCATCGGCGGCGCCTTTACAAAACAAGGAAAAATCAGCGCCACTTTTCGTGGCCGGGATGTCTTCGGTCCTGTAGCGGCGCATTGCGCGACAGGTACATCGCCGTCTTCTATCGGACCGTCAACCGATTACCACGCAGCGATTCCGTTTCCCTTCCCTTCACTCTCCGGGAAAACCGTGATCACTGAAATTATCGCGGTCGACCGTTTCGGAAACGCGATCACCTCGATAGACCGGGAATGTCCGGAAATGTCTCGTGCGACAAGCATTCTATTCCGTTCCGGCGATATCAGCCGTACCATCGCCTGCCGCGATTCCTATTCGGCGGTGCCCGCCGGAGAGCCGGTTTTCTATCGTGGATCTGCGGGTTACTTCGAAATCGGTGTGAACTCAGGCAATGCCGCCGATCTTTTCGGATTATTCACAGGAGCCCGCATCGAACTGGAATGGTAAACCTTTTTTGGACAATGGGATCTAAACGTGATCAGATGCCCTGCGGAATGTCCGCCCGGTTTTCGCCGGGGTCTCTGTTGAAACCGCCTCTAATGTATATTATAACCTTTATCGGACGGCCCCTTTACGCGATCTGCTTCACGGACAACGGCATAACGGGATCGTAGCCGCTTCGGGCGTATCACCAGACGATATACCCTTCGCGTCTGCAAACGCGTTCTGCCAGGTGCCGCTTAGCATCTCATCGAAAAATTAATCGTCCGGTCAGGTATAACTTTTATGGAGAATCTGCATGGAGCAGCTTTGGGCGCCCTGGCGTATGAACTATATACAATCGGTGGATAAAGTCGAAGTTGAATGCATCTTCTGCTCCAAGCCGAAGAGTACGGAAGATCGCAGTAATCTGATCCTTCACCGGGGAACTCATGCCTATGTACTCATGAATCTGTTTCCTTACAACAACGGTCATCTGATGGTTCTACCCTATCAGCATACCGCCGATATCCTCAACCTTCCGGCGGAGACAGGTATGGAGCTCTGGAATCTTCTCTGTTTATGCAAACGGGCGCTTTCTGCCGCCTTTCACCCGGACGCCTTCAACATCGGAATGAACATCGGACGAACCGCGGGAGCTGGAATCGATCAGCATGTCCATCTGCATATCGTTCCACGATGGAACGGAGATACCAATTTCATGCCGGTCATCGGCGAAACAAAGGTCATCTCCCAGGGAATTGAAAGCACCTATGATCAGCTTCTCCCTTATTTCAGCTTACACGTCGAAAGCTTCCCTGCATCGGCACCGTCATGAAAGCGCAACAGTGACAACTC
>CAZGVZ010000066.1:7402-11561 GCA_964529145.1 uncultured Fibrobacteraceae bacterium
TGTGCATTCCCGCGTATGTATAATGCTTGAGCCAGGCGCCTGTATTGCAGTAAACTCCGGAGGAGAATTCGATGATCTCGGGGTGGTGATTATGCCCGAGAATGACTATATCGTTTCCCTTTTCGAGCATAGATCGGGCATATGACCGGTATTGGTCGAGAAGATGGCCGGAAAGAGACCTGTTGAGATATTTCCTGCTTGATCCCGACACGAAACTACCCAGGGGAACACCGATATTCGGATGAAGGAGCCGATAACACCTCTGAAGCAGTTGATTCCGTAATACTCTCTTCAATATCCGGTATCCGAAATCGGAAGCGATGACGCCGTCTCCATGAAAAAGAAAAACTCTTTTTCCTTGAATGGTCCGGGTCACCGGTCCCGGGTGGATAGTGAATCCGCAAGTCCGCTCAAGAAAGGAGCCCAAAGCAAAATCGTGATTTCCCGCAAGATAGTGGACCGAAACGCCGGCATCTGTAAGTTTCTTCAGATAATGCAGGACTTGAAAGTAGTCGGGGCGTATCGCGTACCGGTATTCGATCCAAAAATCGAAAAGATCGCCCACTATAAAGAGGTCCGAAAAGTCGTGCGCCTCCCGGTCGAGAAACCTGAAGAAAAATGATTCCCGGTCTTCGTATCCAGGAACCGGAATCCCGAAATGTGCATCCGAAATGAAACAGGTTCTTTTAGAATCCACTGCGTGATATTCCGGAACTACCGATTAATGAACTTTCACACGACCGCCCGGCGCTCCGGAAGTGCGTAAGCAAAAAAGAAAGGCGAACTGACGTTCGCCTGATGATTCGATTCGGCAATTCTTCCCGAGCGACAGGCCCGGCGGCCGGGGTTACTCCCATAAATCATCGGTGTTGTCAAGGTCACTCGCCATGTCACTGAAATTTGCATTTTCGTCGTGAATGGTTCCAAAATTCAGTTCACGCATATCCTCTTCGTCCTCAACATCTTCGTCGAGGTATCGTTCATCTACATCCCGAAGGATCTCATCCGCATCAAACTGCTCATCCAGTATCATGGTAAATCACCTCCCCCACCAAATGTGGTTAGAATTAAATTTGCAGATCAAATAATAATGAATTCTGAAGGACCTGTCAATAGTTTTTTTCACCTTATGAATTATTCGACCGGTCGTCCCGGTTCGAGTTTGCAGCGGATGTTCCGCCCCGGGTTGATCAACGAAAACCACCGGTAGTTCTCATTCGACGTAAGTCTGACGATTCTTTCCGGGAGAGGAAAGATGTTGAGTGAGGAAGGCATGTAAAAACACAGACATGCTCCGGGATTATATCGGGCAGTTTTGCAGCTGCATATTCTCGACAGCTTCCGCCTCACCGACCGCTCAACTCAGGTCTGATTATTTCGCAAGAGTGCGCGATTTATTTACCCCGGCACGTTTTTTTGAAATACCTTGTACGGGTCGAAATACCGGCGGCAGACGGAGTGGTGTATGTAACAGTGACAAAGGTTTATCGCTCCAGTCTTTTCTCACGTTTCCGGAAGAATTTAATCAGTTCATCCACATACTCCGTTTCTGTCGAAATGGCTATCTGATCGACACCATTACTCTGAAACAGTGCCGTTATTCTCTCTTTTCTGGCGTAAGCCGTTCGCGCATATTGATTACGGAACGCGGAGCTTCCGGAATCCACCAGTATCGTCTGCCCTCTTTCAGCGTCTTCGAGTTCGACCAATCCCACATTTGGGAAAAGGTTCTCGCGTGGATCGCTTACGGGACAGGCAACGAGATCATGACGACGCGCCGACACCCTCAATGCAGCTTCGAAAGGAGGGGAGATGAAATCGGATACGAGAAAAACCACCGCTTTTTTGGTTTGTACCCGGTTGAGGTAAGAAAGCGCTTTGTCGATATCGGTACCGGAATGCTCCGGTTTGAAATACAGCAGCTCCCGTATGACATAAAGGACGTGATTACGTCCTTTTTGCGGAGGGATGTAGCGCTCCACCTCTGAAGAGAAAATAATCAGTCCCACACGGTCATTGTTTTTAATTGCCGAAAAAGCGAGCAGCGCACACAACTCGACGGCCACTTCACCTTTAAATTTATTGATCGTGCCGAAGCTGCCCGATGCGGAGGCGTCGACCATCAGCATGACGGTCAACTCACGCTCCTCAATGTGTTTCTTGACGTAAGGAGAGCCCATTCTGGCGGTGACGTTCCAATCGACCGACCTGACGTCATCCCCTTCCGCGTATTCACGCACTTCCGAGAACTCCATACCTCTTCCCTTGAAGGCGCTGTGATATCCTCCTGATAAGAGTGAGTCGACCACGCGCCTCGTCGTTATTTCGATCCGCCGCACTTTCTGGATAAGTTCTTTCGGGATCATAATTTCGTCACATCCAGATCCTTGACGATTTTCTGCAGCTCGAGCAACTGCCGTTTTTTCGTCTGTATTTTTGAACAGAGCGCGAGAAGGAGCATGATATTGACCGTCCCTGCGGTGACCGCTCCGTAAATCCAGGGCCGGTATTTGTCAAACTGCTGTTTCTGGAGCAATTTGAGTTCCTCCTGTTCCAGATACCGCCGGTGCTGCTCCTTGATGGCCTTTATCGTTGCGAAATCGCCTATTTCGGTGACCGACAGGTTGTTCGCTTTCTGAAAATTCCGATAGCTCGCCGGAAGATCTTCCCCGACATGGCCGAGAGTGGTAAGGATATTGATCATCTCAGCGCGCATCAGACGCCGCTGCTCACGGGCGATTTCACGGAGTTCCTCTCCGGTGGAGAAGGCTGTGCCGAAGGGGTACTGTTCAATGAGCTGGGTAAACAGCCGGGTCGCCTTATCGTAATCATCTTTTTTTTTGTAATACAATGCCAATTCCAGGAGAGCATCATCCGCGACGTCACAATCGGGCTCCTCCTTGATAATGGTATACATGATTTTCAACATCTCACCATTTTTGTCGAGACTGCGCAGAGTCTTTCCAATCCAGAGCCGAAATTCCGGGCGATGTCCTGCTGAATCGGCGAAAGTGAAATTTTTAAGTGCGTTATTGAAATCGTTGTTCCTGTAATACTCCAGACCCGATTTAAAATAAACCTCAGGGGGATCTTTTCTTCGTCCGACATGGATATCCGAGGATATCTTATTCTCCCGCGACTTCGCGGGAGATACTCTTTGCATTCCTGAATTTTTTTTACCCTCAGGGCCATTCTCGACAAAAATGATGCCCTTTTCCGGATCATACATCAGCTCCTTTTCCGCAATAGCGTTCCTTCCGCCGATGCATAGGATGCTCAGTACACCACAAATTACTGTTCTTCGAGAAGAGTTCCGAGCTTTCATCCGCTGAATGATCACTTGTATAAGGCACCTTCAAAACTTTGGACGGAGCGAGCGAATATCAGCCGCAAGGAAACCACAATACATTTTACCATAAAAACACTACCGCAGGAAGTTACGGGATCACACCGGGTTTTGCAGTCATCTGCAGCGTTAAAAAATGGTCCCTTACGGTACTTCGACGCTATCGAATATTTTTTGGACGATATCCTCTGCGAAAATGTTCTCCGCTTCAGCTTCATAGGTGGTGATGATGCGGTGGCGCAGTACATCCATACCGATGGATTTCACATCTTCAGGAGTGACATATCCTCTACCGCGAATGAATGCATGGGCGCGTGCCGCTCGCAGCAGATTGATCGTCGCCCGGGGGGAAGCCCCGTAGGCGATCAGGTTTTTCATCTCGTCCAGACCTGCAGCCTGGGGTTCCCTGCTTGCGTAGACAATATTGACGATATACTCCTCGACCTTGGGATCGATATAGATGTCCTCTACCACCGAACGCGCCGCAATGATACGGTCGACGGTAATGGTTCTGGAGACGGGTGGGACGGATTGCTTCCCCATTCTCGATAATATCTGTCTTTCTTCTTCCCGTGATGGATACACTATCTTGAGCTTGAGCATGAATCGATCGACCTGAGCTTCCGGGAGCGGGTATGTTCCCTCCTGTTCGATAGGATTCTGAGTGGCAAGAACCATAAAGGGATCGCCTAACGGATAGGTTGTCTCCCCTATCGTCACCTGACGTTCCTGCATCGCTTCGAGCAGCGCGCTCTGTACTTTGGCAGGTGCCCGGTTGATCTCGTCGGCCAGGATGATGTTCGAAAAGAGAGG
>CAZGVZ010000067.1:0-11551 GCA_964529145.1 uncultured Fibrobacteraceae bacterium
GACGGCACGGGCGATGGGACAGGCTCCGGTGAAAATGGGAATCACGCTGAACCCGTACACGCGTCCGCCGACTTTCGATATGGATCTTTCATTACGTAACCTGAAGCTGGTCACGATAAACGATCTCCTTCGATACTACGGAGGATTCGATCTTCAGCGTGGGGCGCTCGATCTGACGGTGGAGGCCGCGGTGAAATCGGGCGTACTGGACGGGTATGTAAAACCTCTCTTCAGGAACATCGACGTAACCAGCCTCAAGGAGATGAAAAGGCAGGATATGGCGGCTTCGCAGATGATATGGGAATCGGTCGTCGACGCGGCCATAGAGGTGTTCGAGAATCAGAAAAAAGAGCAGTTCGGGACTCGTATACCGTTTTCCGGCAGACTAGGGAACCCCGATGTCGATGTACTGACCGGAGTGGGAATGGTTCTTTACAACGCATTCGTACGCGCGCTGCTGCCGGGGCTCGACCTCACCGTTACTCTCGGCGATTCCGGAAGCACGGACCGGAAAGACGATTGACGAAAAAAAGGAATGCGCCTGTGGATTAAATTTCTTGCCGTGTGGTTTAACATCTGTAAAACAACACGTGCACGGGTTCGACACGAGGAGCCGCCGGCCTGAACGGAATGAAAAAAGGCTCCGGGGCGGAGCCGTGAACTGGAGGGAAGTCGGGAAATGGACGAAACCGGAGTGAAACAGCCGGAATCCGAACGGATTGCCGGAGAGATCCAGGCGACGCTTTCGGATATCGATGTCACCGCAGCGGAGCTCGTTTCCGCACTTCTTGACAGACTGTTTCCAGGCAGGGCGAAGGTTAAGGCGGAGCGCATTGCCGTTCTTCGAAAATCGATTCTTACAATCGTCAGACGACATCCATGGCTCTCTTGGGTTACGGCCGCGGGCTATCCTGTATTCTTCGGCCGCGGTCCTGAATGCGCTGGTTTCCATGCCGTGCATGGTATTGATGCGGTTGCGGGATGCGTCCCGAAAGGGCATGTTTTTTGCGATTGAAGAAAAGGTGCCGCCGGCATCGATTAAAAGCCCGGATGTAGTGTCATGTTTCGCTTTGAAGGAGAAGAACAAACGACCGAAAGGCGGCCTGAAGGCGGAACGAAGAAAGGTGCACGGCAGGAAAAGAGAAAAATGACCGGTGTGCCGCAAAAGTGCCAAGCTGACGTGGCGCACTATTGCATTTGATGAAAATCAGATTCAACAAGGAGGTACGCGATGCGGTACGCAGGCGTGTTACAGATTGCAGTATGCGTCTTTCTCGCGGGAACGCTCACCAGGAGCGACGCCGCTGTTCAGTTCGGGATCAACGGGGGAATTTCGAAAACCGTGGATGCCGCCGCGGACGAGTTCAATCTCGGATTCGATGTCGGAGCGCACGGCTTTATCGAACTCATGCCGAACCTGCTTCTCGGGATGAGGGTGGCATACAACCGTTGGGGCGCGGATGACGAGGAGATCTCCGATATTTTTGAAAACCTGTCGGACGCGGACGTGGAAGGGTCTACACATATAATAGAGCTTCTGCCTTCCGTTCGTATCACGAGCGCGGCCGAAATGTCGCCCCTCAACTTTTTCGGACAGCTGGGCCTGGGCGCCTATGTACGGACCGGCGAAGTGACCGCAGAGGGTCTTGGCCCGCTCGGCGAGGCGGTGACCGAGAGTGCCTATGGCGACACTGATGTCAGGTTAGGAGTCCAGATAGGCGCCGGAATCGCGGTAGGGGACATTCAGACGATCACGATCGAAGTGTTCCCCATGTACAACGTGCTTTTCGAGACGGACGATTCGCGTCGGCAATATTTTACAGTCAATGTCGGTGTTTCCCTGCGGCTTCCATGAGTCGACGGGGATATGAATACGATGAGGGCGCGACGTGCGCCCTTTTTCTAGGGCGAAGCCGCGGGATAGATTACCGGGTTCGTCCGCTCATCTTCAGCAGGAGGAGATTTTCATGAAACGTACTGCGGTGGTTTGGATCCTTGTCGCATCTGTCCTCGCGTTTTCAGGCTGTGGCCGGAGAGGACCGGCGGAAAGAGCGGGCGAGAAAGTGGACAGGGCGGCCGAGGAAGCCAGGGAAAAGATGCGCGATACCATGACGCGTGATACCACGCGTGATACCATGATGCGCGACACCACGCGCGACACCATGAGGTGAGCCGGATGAACGGCATCGTCCGCTGCCCGTTTACCCAGGATCGGAGATCGCCATGAAGCTACCGTTTCGAAAGGCGGCCGCGGTACTGGCCGTGTGTATCGTGTGTCAGCCGGTACCGCTCACCGGCAGGCGGCAGCTCAGTCTCATTCCCGAGGAACAGCTGCTGAACGCGAGTTACCAGCAATACAATCAGTTGCTGGAAGAAAAAGAGGTCGTGCTCGGAACGCCTTCCGCGGAGAAGGTGCGGAACACCGGGATCAATATCAGGAACGCAGTGGTACGTTACCTGGGTGAACACGGCCTTGAGGAGAGGATCGAAGGGTACGAATGGGAGTTCACGCTTTTCAGGGATTCGACGGCTAATGCCTTTTGCATGCCTGGGGGCAAGGTGGGAATCTTCACAGGAATCATAGACATCACGAGAGACGAAACCGGACTCGCGGTGGTCATCGGACATGAAGTGGCGCATGCGATCGCGGATCACAGCAACGAGCGCATGAGTCAGATGCTTCTGACACAGCTGGGCGGTGCCGTGCTTACCCAGGCTCTTTCCGACAATCCCGGGCTCACCAGTCAGCTTCTTCTTTCGGCTTTCGGACTCGGAGCCCAGGTTGGCATACTGCTTCCGTATAGTAGACTGCATGAAAGCGAGGCGGATCAACTTGGACTCATTTTTATGGCGATGGCAGGGTACGATCCGAGGGCCGCGGTCGGTTTCTGGCAGCGTATGGAAAGCAAGGCGCAGGTGCAGCCGCCCGAATTCCTCAGCACCCATCCATCGCACGAAACC
The DNA here is from genome assembly GCA_964529145.1 of uncultured Fibrobacteraceae bacterium. Classification (GTDB taxonomy): domain Bacteria; phylum Fibrobacterota; class Chitinivibrionia; order Chitinivibrionales; family Chitinispirillaceae; genus JAFGNB01. The sequence goes on from CAZGVZ010000067.1 coordinate 2,962, forward strand.
CGTATTGAAAACATACGGAAACTGCTGCCGGGCATCAGGCGTAAATATTATCGAAAGTAAGTCAATCCGGAAGGCCGAAGAAACGGCCGGCGTTCAAGGCCCGGCAGGACCAGGATCCCGTTTCAGACATGTCTGGACGGGTATTTCTTCCCAGGACCCCATGAGCGTGGGAACGATATCCTCCCCTGCTTATAGATGGCTCACATCTGGATGCACACACTAATTTCTTCGTTGGTTTCACCCCTGTCCGGAGCCTTCTCCCGTTAACGGAGGAAGCGGCCGAAGGCGGATGGGAGTGATATTCAGCGGGAATTTTTTCCCCGATTGATGAATAGAATCGTAAAAAGTATGAGAAAACCCACGATACCGAAAATCATTTTATATGTGGGTACCAGGGATGAGTCCGTAACGGTTGACACCCCGGCCGGCGGATCGATCCGTGGCGATGTCTCCTGTTTTCGATCCTTCGGAGTGGAGAGTTCCGCAGGCCGATGGAGCCGGCAGTAGCCGTCAGTGAGATTCCTTGTGTTCTTACATCTGCTGCCGGTTTTGGTCGTACCCAGGCATTGCTGATTCATGGATAACTCTATGTGTGGTATGAGTGATATATCGAAAATGTCGTACCCCTAAAATAGCGCGGTCGCGGATGCACCGCAAGTATATTATGCGTTTTAATCGATCGGAGAAATGATGAAATCATCAGGTGTCGTACTCTTTTCACTCGTACTGTTTTCCCTTTGCCTGGGAGGTGATATGCTCGCGACAGGTTCAATGGCTCCGCAATTCGAACTCAAGGCCGCGGACGGTACGGTCGTGAAACTGAGTGGGTACCGGGGTCGTCACCATGTTGTGCTCATTTTTTATCCGGGGGACCAGACCCCGGTTTGCACCAAACAGCTCTGTGAAATCCGTGACGATTACTCCTCTTTTGGAAAGCGGGGCGCAGTGATATTCGGCATCAATCCCGGTTCCGAGGAGTCTCACAGGAAATTCTCCGAAATGCATAAGTTTCAGTTTCCGCTTCTCGTCGATGAAAAACGAAAGGTGGCCGCACAATACGGCGCGAAAGGCGCAGTGATGAACCAGCGTACCGTGTACGTGATCGACAAGGAAGGCAGGGTAGTGTATGCGCGCCGGGGAAAACCTCCGGTTGCAGAAATACTCTCGGCAATTCCGGAGGAAGCGTCGGACTCACTGCAGTGAACCTGCTGCCGGATCACCTGACTTTCGTATCGCGGTGGGACTGACGAATCGTATCGGGTCGCAGAATGCCCCGCCCTCCATATCCGCCGAAACCATCGGGAGTTCTGCCCTTTTAAGGTTTTTTAGCGAGACTTTCGACAATACAAGCCTGTGGTCCCACTGATCCCGCGGTCGATAAACGCCTGCTTCCCCCCGAACTCCAGAGTAACCAGGAAGGGGATTCGGGAGAGGCAGGGAGAGAACGCGGGTGGGCTGAATATGTGGTCTCTGAGCGAAACAGCTGTTTTTTTATGGGCAAAATGGTATTTTCACACTTTTTATTCTTAATTTGATTCAGGGCATGAGCGGAATAGGACTAATGTGCCTATACCGCCTGAGATGAGAAAAGGTACGAGCGCATGAGTGCGAAAAAAGAACTTCCATGTTCCCTGGAAAAACTGAGGGAAATCTGCAGGAGTCATCCTACACCCTTCCATCTTTACGATGAGCGGGCTATCCTCGAAAACCTCGGCAGGCTTTACCGCACGTTCTCATGGTCCGCGGGTTTCATGGAATACTTCGCGGTCAAGGCGACCCCCAACCCTTTCATCGTGAAACTGCTTCACCGGCACGGAGCGGGTGTCGACTGCAGCTCGATGACGGAGCTTCTTCTTGCGGAGAAATGCGGCATTAGGGGTGAGCAGATCATGTTTTCCTCCAATGACACTCCCGCGGAGGAGTTCAGGAAAGCCCGTGAGCTCGGTGCCGTGATCAATCTGGACGATATCGGCCATATCGAGTGTCTCGAACGGGCCGCCGGTATTCCCGAGCTGATTTCCGAGCGTTACAATCCGGGCCCGCTGCGGAGCGGCAACTCGATCATAGGGCATCCCGAGGAGGCGAAATTCGGGTTCACCCGCGGCCAGATCATCGAAGGCTTCCGTATTCTCAGGGAGAAAGGCGCCCGGCGCTTCGGACTTCACACCATGGTCGCCTCGAACGAACTGAATTCGCAATACTTCGTCGATACCGCGATCATGCTCTTCGAACTCGCGGTGGAGGTGAAGAGGGAAACGGGTATACGCGTCGAATTCGCCAATGTCAGTGGTGGATTCGGAATTCCGTACCGTCCGGACCAGACCGCCGTGGATATCGAAGAGGTTTCACGCGGTATCAGAAAGGCGTATGAAGAGATCGTCGCTCCGGCGGGACTCCACCCGATGAAGCTGTTCATGGAGTGCGGCAGGATGATCACGGGCCCATACGGATACCTCGTTTCACGCGTGCTCCACCTTAAGCGTACTTACAAGACGTATGTCGGCCTTGACTCATGCATGGCAGACCTGATGAGGCCGGCTCTTTACGGATCGTATCACCATATTACCGTGCCGGGAAAGGAGTCGTTTCTTCCGACAATGACCTGCGACGTCACGGGGTCGCTTTGCGAAAACAACGACAAATTCGCGATCGATCGCAGCCTGCCGGAGCTCGAAACCGGCGACCTCGTGGTCATTCACGATACGGGCGCGCACGGTCATGCGATGGGATTCAACTATAACGGAAAACTCCGCCATGCCGAGCTTCTGCTCAGGGAAAGCGGAGAGGTGGTCCGGATCAGGCGCGCCGAAACCGCGGAGGATCTCTTCGCGACCCTGGATTTATCACGGCTCGACGCCTTTGAGTGAGCATCACGAGAACCCGGGGAGCCATCCCGGGGTATGAGACGAGGAGCGATATGAACGACACCGAACTGGTATTGCGTTACGGCTGCAACCCTCATCAGGCACCCGCGCGTGTTTTTTCCCGCCGGGGCAGCCTTCCGATCGAGGTACTCAACGGAAAACCCGGCTACATCAACCTGCTCGATGCCCTTAACGGATGGCAACTGGTCGCTGAATTGCGTGCGCAATGCGGTCTTCCGGCCGCCGCTTCCTTCAAACACGTGAGCCCCGCTGGCGCTGCGGTCGGAGTCCCTCTCACCAGGGAACTGAAAAGATGCTATTTCGTCGATGATATGGAGCTTTCCGAACTCGCGACCGCTTACGCGCGTGCACGCGGGGCGGACCGCCTGTCGAGTTTCGGCGACTGGGCGGCGTTCAGCGATCCGGTAGACGTTCCGACCGCGAAGCTGCTCAGGCGCGAGGTTTCGGACGGCGTGATCGCACCGGGGTACACCCCTGCGGCACTCGAAATTCTCAAAGAAAAAAAGAAGGGGGCCTACTCGATGATACAGGTGGATCCCGCCTTCACCCCCCCTGAAACGGAGCAGCGTGAAGTTTTCGGAATGGTTTTCGAACAGCGGCGCAATGATGTCGCGATTACAGCCGAGACCCTGGCCCGTGTGGTGACGGAAAATTCGAAGTTTTCTTCCGAGGCGGTGAGGGATCTCATAATCGCGCAGATCGTACTGAAGTACACGCAGTCCAATTCGGTCTGTTTCGCGGCCGGAGGCCAGGTGATCGGGGTCGGGGCAGGGCAACAGTCCAGGATTCATTGTACCCGTCTTGCCGCCTCGAAGGCGGACCGCTGGTTTCTACGCCAACATCCCGCTGTGGCAGGGCTTTCCTTCCGTGAGGGGATCGGCCGCCCGGAGCGTGACAACGCGATCGATCAATTTCTCGAAGACACTCTGACGCCTGCGGAACAATACGTATTCCAGGAGAATTTCAGCAGCGAGCCCCGGATGCTCCCGGTCAAGGAAAAGCGTGAATGGCTCAATCTCATGAGTGGAGTCTCTGTCGCATCCGACGCGTTTTTTCCCTTTCGCGACAATATCGACCGGGCCAGTCAGAGTGGTGTCCGGTTCATAGTGCAACCTGGAGGATCGATTCGCGACGACGCGGTGATCGAAGCGTGCAACGAGTACGGCATGATCATGGCTATGAGCGGAATCCGGCTCTTTCATCATTAGAGGAAGCGGAGGCTGACAGGAACTGCACACGTACCCCGAACGAAGCAGAAAAGGCGTGCATTCCGAGGTACATAGAGATACTATTCAAGGAGTTAAACCTTGATGAAAACACTTCCTGCCACCATTTTCACGGGGTAAGTTCATGAAAAAGAACCGTTGGTACGACAAACACGAAGCCCTCGCCAATCATCTCGAGTCTCTCAAGACGATGCCGAAACGGCGGCTCAACGAGATGCTCAAGGATCTCATTGCATTGGCTCGTCTCCTGCATCCCACGCTTTTCGAAGAGCATCTTCTGGAATATCCGCTAGATATGAAAAAACGGCGGTGGTATGACGATGATCCCTATCTCTGGATTCTGGTCAACGGGTTGAGATTCGCCGAGGATGAAGTGATCCGGAAAGTGGTCGCGTTTTTCGATAAACAGACAGGCGGAACCGGCGCGGGCGGAAAGAGAGAGAAAAAAAACAGGCCGGCTCCGGAATCCGGGAAACGAAAAACGGTCCCATCCGGCGCGAAAACCTCAAAAAAAACGGTTGCAGGAAAAAACGGTAGAAAATCACCGATGAAAAAAAAGACCGCTGCGTCCCCATCGCGTACGACAGCCCCACGGAAAAGAAAACCTTCGTCGAAGGTCAAGATCGCACGCGGAAAGGCTCCGGCGAAAAGAGAGCGGCAGCCGGTTTCGAAATCATTGAAGGCGTGAGCCTGGAGTTCCCCGGTACAATCACCGGAGATAGACGCCCAAATCTTCGTCGAAATCACCGAACATCCACTCCGGCCTGAATCGATTATATGACACATGCAGGAAGGATTGTACTGAACCTCTTCGGCGACAACCGGACTCCCCGCCCGGAAACAACCCTGTTCCACCCTGAGTTATTTTTTACCTCGAATCGGACTATTAATTTCCGATGAGATGCCAAGCTGTACGGTAAAAACGGCGCAATGGCGCCGGATACCTTAGGCTTCAAGAACGAAGTGACAATCTTCCGATTAAGTATTTACCTGAGTGACGCAACCGAGCATCCGGAGAAATGATGACAGACCTCGCGCCCTCAACGCTTTCCCCCGATGATGAACTCTCCGGTATCGCGCGCCGCACGGCCAGATCGGCGGTGGCCATGTTCGCCGCAAAGAGCGTGAGATTCGTGTTCCTCGCCCTGGTCAATTTGATCCTGATCAACCTGCTCCTTCCCGAAGATTTCGGCATGGTCCGTTATGTGACACTGATAGTGGGGATCGCCAATCTGCTCAACGAAATGGGGCTTATCACCGCAATCGTGCAGAAGGAACGGCTCGAGTATGAAAGCCTCTGGTCATTTTTTCTCATAAGCTCAGGCTGGGGAGCGGCGCTCTATCTGGCTATTTTCATGATGGCGCCGAACCTCTCCCGCTACTTCGCCGCCCCGGAACTCACTTCACTTCTGCGGGTCGGCGCCCTGATCATTCCTGCCGCGGGTTTGTCGGCCGTGCACCGCGCGTGGCTGCGGCGCAGGATGGAGTACGGCAGACTCGCGGCCGCGGAAACCGGTGCCGCGGTTTTTTCGGCGGCGGTTTCCCTAACGCTTGCTTTCGCGGGGTTCGGAGTGTGGGCGCTCGTAGCCGGAAACCTGCTGTTCGAGGCGACGGTTTCCGCAATCATGCTGGCGAGCGTGAAGGTTTCCGCCTCGCGAATCGTGCCCTATTCCGCAATGCGCGGCGTCCTGTTTTTCGGCATGGCTATCGTCGTTTCGCGACTGGTCGACTACGTTCTGTCCAACGCCCCGCTTTTCCTGGTCGGCAAGGCGATCGGTCCCGGAGGACTCGGACTGTTCGGAGTCGCGTACGATTGCGCATTGTTTCCACAGATGGCGCTCAACGCCACATTGAATCAGGTGCTTCTTTCGACGTTTTCACGCATGCAGAACGACGACGGGAAAACCGCGTCGGGGCTGACGCGCATGCTGAGCGTGGGATCGATCCTGACCGTGCCGCTGCTCCTGGTCATGTGTATCATGCCCCTGGAATTCCTGCAGGTGATCTCCGCGGTGAGGAGAAACGGCGAATGGCTTCCCGCGGCGCCGCTTCTGCGCTACCTCGCCGCCGCGGGTATCATGTACGCCCTTTCGACGTTCTCTGGTCCGCTCTGGGTTTCGCGCGGAAAGATCGGTGCATCGATCCGGTTCTCGGCTGCTATGTGCCTCACGGTGATCGTCGCGATCGCGGGAGGAGTGCACTGGGGTGCGGAAGGCATAAGCGTCGCCCTGTTCCTGCGTTCGGTCGTGGTGTTCCCCATTTTCGTCTACGTGAACTATCGACTGACCCGCGTTCCTATGGCCTCCTATTACGGTGCGCTCCTTCCGTCCGTCGCCGCCGGGAGCGGCATGGCCGCTGCGCTCTGGTTTACGGGAAATGTGCTCCCGGGAAACTCCCTTGCCCGTCATTTCGCGGTGCTCTTCGGGGGAACCGTTCTCGGCACGGCGGTGTACGGCTCGATACTGTTCCTCTTTTTCAGGTCGTCGCTCCGGCAGCTCGTGGAAACCGCCCGGATGCTGCTTCCTGAGAGCTGAACCGCGATAGACGCCGGATTCCATGCCCGGAATGGTATCAATCCGCTTTTCGCAACGCTGGCGTCGACCGACTGAATTGGTACCATTCACTCGCGCCAAATCGTATCTTTTAATTTCTTTAACTTCTCATATCCAGGCGTGTGCCGGTAAGGAATTCGTGCGTTTGCGCCATAGCCTGGCTATGTCTATCTTGTACGGGGGAGTACCCGGGGATCCGTACGAAATGAAAAGAGGGATTCATGAATAAAAAGGCGATAGCGGCGGACGGCGACCAGAAGAATAAAATCGCGGCGCTTCAGCAGGCGGTCGGACAGATTGAGAAACAGCACGGAAAAGGCTCGATCATGAGACTCGGAACTGCGAGCCTGAAGATCGACGTTCCGGTCATCCCTACCGGCTCACTGTCGCTGGACCTCGCTCTGGGCGTGGGCGGGTTTCCCAAAGGCCGTATCATCGAGGTCTATGGTCCCGAATCTTCGGGAAAGACGACGCTCGCCCTTCACGCCATCGCCAACTCCCAGAAGCAGGGCGGTATCGCGGTACTGATAGATGCGGAGTATGCCTTCGACGCCGCCTATGCCAAGAGTCTGGGTGTCGATATCGACAACCTCCTCGTATCACAGCCGGACACCGGCGAACAGGCGCTCGAAATCGCGGATACGCTGATCCGCAGCGGTGCCATAGACATCATCGTAGTAGACAGCGTGGCGGCGCTCGTTCCCGCTGCCGAAATCGAGGGGGATATGGGGGAAAGCCACATGGGCCTTCAGGCAAGACTGATGTCGCAGGCGCTTAGAAAAATCACCGGTTTGCTGTCGAAATCGAAAACGAGTCTCATTTTCATCAATCAGTTACGTATGAAAATCGGTGTAATGTTCGGAAATCCTGAAACGACCACGGGCGGAAATGCGTTGAAATTCTACTCTTCGGTACGTATCGATATCCGCAGGATCGCCGCAATTAAAAACGGCGAAGAGGTGGTCGGTAACCGGACGCGCGCCAAAGTGGTCAAGAACAAGGTTTCTCCCCCGTTCCGTGAAGCGGAGTTCGACATTCTCTACGGCAAGGGGATATCGTTCGAAGGGGACGTGCTGGACCTTGGGGTCGAACATGAAATCGTGGAGAAGAGCGGCGCCTGGTATTCCTACAACGGCGAACGTATCGGACAGGGCCGCGAACGCGCCCGGGATTTCCTTACCGAAAACAGGGATCTGCTCATTGAAATCGAGCGTAAAGTTCGTGAGCGGAGTCTGTCGAAAAGACAGATCGCCATCGATCAGCAGCAGCAGGACGAGGAGGAAGTCCCCGAAGAATTGAACTGAGTACGGTCCAACTCCGGGTTCCGAAGCGGGAAAAACGCGATGGACGGCATGAATCGGACATGAGGTGAAACGAGCCGGATTTGAACCGTGAATTCTGGATTGACAACCGCGACAGAGGCCGTGGTCATCGCGCACTGAGATCCCTTTACCGGCGATGAGAGTGATTGTCGGAGGGCGGTTCATGGTACGTTCGGGCCACCTCTTCAACAGTCGAAAAACACGTCATTTGAGTCGTTTTATCAAGGTATTGCGCGAGTGACGGCGATGGGCTTTACAGCCGTTATTGCGGATTTTGCCGCGCCGTTTCCGAAACGGACCGGAACTGTATGGTACCATTCAACCCATGCGCGAGAGTATGAGACCTTCAAAAGAGATTCGGAAAGATTTCATCGAGTTCTTTGTCCGGCACGGGCACCGGTTCATCAGGAGCGCCCCTGTCGTTCCCCGGGACGATCCCACACTGCTGTTCACCAATGCCGGTATGAACCAGTTCAAGTCCATCTTTCTGGGCGACAACCCTCAAAAGCTGAGCAGGGCGGCCAATTCGCAGAAGTGCATGAGAGTTTCCGGCAAGCACAACGATCTCGAGGAAGTGGGGCGCGATCATTACCACCATACCTTTT
>CAZGVZ010000068.1:0-11437 GCA_964529145.1 uncultured Fibrobacteraceae bacterium
GCATGAAATGGTCCACATCGCCATCAACAGGGGATATGGATACCTGCATATTCCGCGCTGGTTCCATGAGGGTACAGCGATGACGCTCTCAGGAGAACTGCGTTTCGAGGAACAGCTCCACCTCTCCCGCGGAATTCTGACCCGTTCACTTGTCCCGCTCGATTCAATGGAGCGGCTCAATTCGTTCTCCCATTGGCGCGCGCAGATCGCGTACAGTCAGTGCCATTTCTCGGTACGGTTCCTTTGTGACCATTACGGATTCGATCTCATCCCGGAACTCCTCGAGCGATCGCGGAGAACCCGGTCGTTCGACAGGGCATGCATGGCGGTATTCGGCCTGAGCGTAGCGGAGGTCGAGGTCATGGTCCGTAAAGAGATGGCCTCCCGGTACCGCCTCCTTTCCCTGTTCGCAGACACGGCCCTGTTCTGGGCCGGCATCCTCGCTCTGGCCGCCGTGGCGTTCATCGTGACGCAGGTACGCAATCGCGGAAGACGGCAGGCGATGGAGCGGGAGGAGGCGTTGAGGGAGGCAGGATTGTAGTGTTTACATAAGGAACAGAATGGGCCATACCCAAAAATTGCCCGGACAATAAAGGTAACGGGTTGCACCAACAAGGAATTTCATTGTTAGAGGTGGTTTCGAAACCTCGGATAGTGGCTTTTTCGCTCGTACCCGGGCCATAAGACCTGAGGTTTTGAAATCATACTGGAATGCAGGCATTATCCTTGTCTTCCGAGAGTTGTTTCCTGCTCTAACCTTGCCGCCGTCTCCGGCTGTAATAATCGACTCTTTCGGCGACATCGCTCATTTTATAGAGGGCCAGATATCCAGGCATGGTACACGACGGATCGAGGTATACCGTTCCCCTGTCGCGGGTTTCGATAAAGCAGCCCCCTCCGGTACGGAGCGTCCTTCCCCCGAAAACGGGTCCTGAGAACCGTGAAGGAAAAGATCTGCCGATACCGAAAAAGGTGATCAGATCCGTTCCCGTGGAACCGGGAATCCGGGACACCGTTTTCATCCACTTGACGTCCGGAGAAATTTCGAACCGGTCCCCCGGTTTCCAGGCCGTTTCATCGCCTGCTGTGAGAGGGGCCGTCACGATCCGTTCGAACTCGTCTTCCCATTGGATTGCGGTGGCGGAGGTACGCCCGTCCTGGGTGCGGACGTTGCCCACCATCAGATTGCCGATCAGTGAGTATGAATCGGGCCAGACCGCCACTCCAAGGCCGGTCAGTTCCTCCGTAAATGCATTTTCAGTCCATTCACCCGAGACCGGAGATCCGGTCTGCCACAAATTGTTCTCCGGGGAACGGAAGAGTTCGCGGAGTACCGTCCCTGTAGATAAAGGAAACAGTATTCCCGAACCGCCATCGTACTCGCCAAGGCGCCTGTGGTTCCGGGCGTCGTAGAGGATGCAGTGATAGCCGGCGCCACGCTCGTTCAATGCGCAGGTGTACATCTCGACATTAAGGATCAGGTTTTCACGGTCTGTCGGAAAGGCATGGACGATCATGTCGTTTCCGCAATGTGATGCCCCGAGCAGCTGCAATGCATGGCGTTCGAGGTCATATATCTGCAGGTCCCGTACGCCATACCCCCAGAGAAAAGGGCTGTTCGGAAGGGAAAAGTACTCCCTGCAGGGAGGACGGAATCCAGACGCGCATCTTTCCTTGACGAGCCGCGGCCCTTCCAGTTCGCACAGCGTCACCGATCCCTCCTCACCGATGATCGTGAACCGTGAGGCGGAAAGGACGTTTAGACACTTTACGACAGGTATGCCGGTGTAAATCATTTCAGGGATGATGTCACCGCTTGTCATTATATCCGCCTTTCTGTTTTCGGATGAACGGAAGAAGGACCTGAGTCCCAGCCAGACAGGGAAAAAACCTCCTGGGGGGGCCTTTTTTTCGTTTTACCCCTGGGTGTGGAGGGTAACAAAGTCAATCCGGCAAGTTTCTTTCGCATCAGATCTTCGATTTCGAACCGTGAGAGGGAGATCCCGTATCTTGATCGGCAATCATCGGTAAGAAAGGCGGACAGCCGCCGCGCGTACTTCTCGAGCAGTTCCGTCCGGATTTCGAAACGCTCCGCGTTTCCCTTGCAGTCCCCGATTATTCCCATGAATCGTGAAGGATTGATTACCGTGAACCTGTGCCAGGCATCGTACCCGGTTTTCAAGCTCACCTTGGCCAGAATGCCGAAAAGTCGCGCGAGATTCCCGGTAAAGCCCATTTCCGATTCGTCCACGGTGTGTGACCACTGCATTCCCAGGAGCATGCGATCCTTGAGATCGGGATATCGTGACAGAAGAAAGCAGAGATTCCTTGCCAGTTCCCGGTCTTCGTCCCGATTTCCTGCGCTCTCTTCATTTTGACGGGTGAATTGTTCAGGCTGAGCCGGAAGGCGCAGGTCGAAATAGACATGTTCGCAGGTCTGTGCCAGTTCCGCGATCGATCCGATCCAGTCACGATAGAAATCGCTCTCCGTGCATCGGCATCTCGCGGATCGGGCGGTGCGTCGCCGTAGCCGGTACTCCGCTTTTCTGAACCCCCCTGCGGCGTTCCATACGCCCGACTCCATGCACTGCACGAAGCAGATTTTCAGCCCCGGATTCCGTTTGAGTACCGTTTTCCAGTGTACGGGCGAAACGGCCGGCTGCGATCGGTTATCTGTTCCGGATAGATTGTATCCTTCTTTACCGTGGCTGCGATTGCAGGCACGGCGGCGGCCTTCGTCACGGTTCGCGGAAACGGCGGGGAATGGTGGGCTGCAGTTAACCATGATGGGAACGGTGTCACCGCATAAATCGAAAAATTCTCCGAGATTGGGGTAGTTTTCGAAATCGTCGGGATACCAGCCCTGTTCCGGATTCATGGAGACAAACCAGAATATTCCCTTTCCCTCCGGGTCGCCGTACAGAAACAGCTCATCCAGCGCATCCCGGTTCGAACGAAGATGCGGTTCAAGAATCTCCGTCAGGCCCGCAAGGCTGTTCAGCATGGGATGAACGGTGAACCGTGCAAATCCGGGAGTTCCGTTCCCGGCTGCACTCTTCACCGGATCATCTTCTGGAAACCCCAAAAAAAGGTGATTGGAAAGAATCCGTTTCGCGATATCTTTCACGTCAATACCATTACCGAGTATATGACGCCGCGGATCGTACTGATAGCCCCCGAAACAGGAGAGCGGAAAGCATGCTATCGTAGCGCGTGTCAGATCCCTCTGCAGCGCGTAATCCTCGAACCTCACCAGATCTTTCTCAGGAACACGCGAGAGAACGTGAACGAATCCCTTGCCTGACGGTTTCACGGCCGCAGGAACCAGCCGCCGGAGCCCGGAGGGAGGATTGTCTTCCGAAAAGAAGACCGGGGCTGTATTCGACGTTGCGTAATTGCAGTGACCTGTCGACGCTGTCTTGAAATTTTTCATCGGCAGGATCTCGATGCCAGTCGTCCCGATTTCATCGGCAAAGGAATCGATTTCATCGATCAGGAGGGACATGCACGGGGTTCCTTCTCCGGCTGTTGCCGGTTGTGCGGCCGCCATGCATTTCACGTGCGGTTCATCGGGGTCACCCCCGGAATGCACCGGATATGATTCACTGATGTAGAGCATTTCACCTCCGCTGTAGAGATAATAGGGGAGACCGTCCATCCCCCATCGATGTGCGAAGGTGAAGTCGGTGCAGGGCGGAAGTGTGATATGTTCGGGACGGGTTCCATCGAAGTGTCTGTCGAACAGGCGGACCGACCGGTGAAAATGTCGGCCTGAAAGAGATCCCCGTCGCGTTCCGACAGGCACGGATATATCTGCTCCTCCCGCGACCCACACGTTTTTTTCATTGGATCGTTTTCCCGAAATCCCCTTGTCGAGCATACGTCGATGTATCCAGGAGTGTTCGATATGTGCGTCGAAATTCTTGAGATGGTGCATGAAAGATCGCCGGGCCTGGCAGGAATGGATGCGGTGCCGTATGGAGGTGTGTGCCGAAACTCCGCCGTCAAGACGTACACTCCCTGGGAGCGCTAAATGCTTTGGTTCGCACTCTTCAATTACATGGGGAGAACCTGCAAGGGACGGGAAAAAAAATCTTTGAAGCGGCAGCGGGCAGCAACAGCTCTCCTTTATCTGCAGGTGGGCATCGAAAACCGGGAACTTCCTTGGGAAAACAACCGTATTTGGAGCACCTGTAGTTCCCATAGCGGATAAATCATTCAACGGTACTCCCTTTATGACCGGTGTAATTGTGAAAAGACCCGGAGCTATTCCCTTAAGGAGGATTTTTCCCCTGGGTTCAGGCCGATTTATACTTCGTGTCCCGTCGGCAAGGGTGACGAGAAAAGAATCGGCCGGATCCGCACCAAGGAGACCGTGCGTCAGGGTGATTCGAAGGGTATCCCTGAGCAGGAGCAGCCCGCTTTCGAAGTGCTTTCCCAAACAGTAACCGTCCAATAGTATGACGAAATATAATCCCGCGCCCGGCCTCCATCGATCTTTGAAAAGCGGGCTCCGGGCCGGAATGTCCGGAGCGACCTGCGGGAAGATGTTCTTCCAGACAAGTTCGAGCCGACTGCGTGAAATCGAGGCTGTCAACGCGGTAACCGGCTCGTGCCGCCCGGAAGAATCGTGTTCATGAATGACGACCCTTGCAGGTTCGTTTTCGACAACTCCGTTCTTGAACCGGCACAGTATGCGGACCGTTTCTCCGCGCAGGACCCCCTTTTTCGACCACCCTATCGATTCCATTTCCAGGGGGCCGGTCGCCGGAATTCCTGCGGATGTTCGCTTCAATCTGTATTCCGGCAGATACGCCTCGAGATACAGACGAGCTCCGGCCGAAACGGATGCGGGAACGGTAATTTTTCCCAAGAATCGGTTGAAAACGATAAACCCTTCCGCCGATGAGACAACGATGCCCTGTCCGGAAATGCAGGCTACCTTTATTCTGGCTCCGGTATGGACGAGAAAGGTCAGGATTTCGAACCGGCTTTCGAGTCCGGGACGTATTCTGTTATGTAACCAGGTTATGCGTAGAAGCTGCGGTCCGGACGAGAAACGGGACAGGACAGAGGGGAATGCCGCAGTCGAATTCATGGCGGTTCTCCTTTAATGATGTGATGTTCCTGTGAGTGGCGGTATATTATTTACTGTGTGGTAATGCATCTGTAAAAATCCTTCCAAAAATTCAACACAAGAAGCCCCAACGGCTCTGCCGGTGAAGCGAAACGGCATCATGTCCCGCGGTGCATTCTTATTGTTTTTCGCTTGCCGTCGGGGCACGCCACGGCACACTCCTGCATAGGCGGCAGGGTGGTTGACCGAGAAAAACCGGTGCTCAGGGTTCCCGATTTGACAATTATTAAGTAAATTGCATAGATATCTCCGGCTTTCGATCCGGACATCGGGGAGTTTGAGCCATCTCAATAAATCAAGATAAATTCGACCTGAGGCAGGCGGCGTGACGGAGATCACAAAAGGGAAAAAAAGTGAAGTGTTCGGCTGCCCGATGGATCACACCATGGCTACGGGCGCCATGGTGTTTCGTGGACGGAAATGCATGCCAATCCGGCTATCGAGCTTTTCCTTTACTGCTTCCGTGTCCATCCGGTGATTTTCGCCATCAGTACCGCGAGGGAGTCCGCAATCGCAGCATGGTCGGCGATGCCCGGATGACCGTAAAGAGCGGAGTTGCCGGTGGAATATTCGAAGTAGAAGACATCGCCGTTTCCCGCCTTTTTCCGGGCGGCGACGATAGACTTGACGCGAGGAATAAGCGCATCGGTGGGCCAGACCCGCGTGGCGCAGCAGATGATTTTAATTCCGGGATAGTGTGTGCGCAGCCGTGCAATGAGCGCCTCGTATGCCGTGTCGAATTCCGTGGAATCGGCATAGGGTGGCTCTGCCTGAAAATCGTTGATGCCGAGTCCGATCACTCCGACATCCGCTTTCCATGATGAAAAATCCCACTCATTTCCTTTGTCATTGCCTGATAAGAGGGTTCGAGGGTAAAATTTCGGTAGTTCGAGTCCTTTATCCGTTCCATTGTAATTGCGAACGAGACCCTTGCCGGAGATGGCGATCACGTGGTACTGGGCGCCGAATGCGCGGGCCGCAAGCGGCCCGAAGGCAAGATGGGTATTGGTGGTCTCGAAAACGATAGAGTCGCCCGTGCCCTCCCGACACTCGCGGCTGTGGTATTCGCATGCGAATCCTGCGGTATAGGAGTCGCCGATGAATTCGATCCTGCGATCGGGAGGTGCGGGAAGCGGCACGAGGGTTTTACCGCTGTCGAGCAGAAGGCCGAAAAAAAGAGTAGGCGACCGGGTCGATTCCGACCTTTTGACGATGAGCAACCGGTGAACACCGTCATCGAGCCCTTGAACGAGACTGATCGTGGTTTTTCCGGCGCCGGTACGAAAAGTTTTCGCAAGTGTCCCGTCGACAAAAGCGTCGAAGCGGTTTTCACCCTTCATGACCGCGCTGCAGCGAGAGCCGGTAAACGCCGCTTCAATTGTGATGCCCGGCCAGTCGAATGCGATGCCGCCGTCAGCGGAGCGTGCGACCCGGCCCATGTACCGAAGTAGCGGATCATCGGTGGAAATGTAACTGTCCCGGCCAATTGCAGCAGAGGTCATACAACACAGACTCAATAAGGCGATATGTAAACGATACATGCCGGAGCCCTTCCCCAACACGTGTAATTTATTCCCTGAGAAGGCGGAGAACCTCGCAGAGTTCACGTTTCAGTTCGCTGAACGAAACGCCGGAAGAAGATTTTTTCCCGTTGTTTTTCGGATCGGCGGTTACCGGATCCGCTTCGTGCTCTTTTGATTCCGAAAGCCGCTTCTTGGCTCCTGGTATGGTGAATTTTTCCTCATAGAGCAGGTTTTTTATGATCTCGATGATCTCGATATCCTTCTCGCGGTATGCGCGGTTTCCCGCCCTGTTCTTTTTGGGTCGCAGCTGGGAAAATTCCGTCTCCCAGTAACGGAGTACATGGGGCTCGAGTCCGGTTCTGGCGCAGACTTCACTTATGGAAAAGTAGACTTTCGGACAATCGTTCATTGCGCTACCGCCTTGATGAATGCTGCAGATACTTCCTGGGTACTCTTCTCGAAGGAAAAAGCCGGCACCCTACCACCATTCGGGTTTCGACTCGCGTATCATCAGGTCCTGTACGGCAAGCCTGACGCTCTTTCCTTCGAAAAGCGTCCGGTACACTTCCTGGGTAATGGGCATTTCGATGCCGTATTTCCGTGAGAGATCGTAGACCGACTTGGTCGTCTGAACGCCTTCGGCCACCATGGTCATCCTTTTGAGCGCATCTTCGAGGGAAAGACCCGAAGCGATCAGTTCGCCCATGTGGCGGTTTCTGCTGTGTTTACTTATACAAGTAGTGATGAGGTCGCCGATTCCCGCCAGCCCGGAAAAGGTGGATTCCTGGGCACCCAGTTTCTTGCCGAGCCGCATCATTTCGTAAATGCCTCTTGTCAGGAGCGCGCCCATGGTATTGTCCCCGAACCCGAGTCCGCTGCAGATGCCGGCCGCGAGCGCGATAACGTTTTTGGTACTCCCCGCGAGTTCGACGCCGCGTATGTCGGCATTGGTATAAATGCGGAACGTCTTTGTCGAGAAGGCTTCCTGAATGCGGGTGGCCTGGTCGATATCCTCACAGGCGGCGACAACCGTGGTTGGCTGCTCGCGGGATACCTCCTCCGCGTGGGAAGGCCCGGAAAGCACGACGATTTTGGACGAGCGTAATCGGGGAATTTCTTCGAGCAGAACGTCGCTCATCAGCTTGAGCGATCCGATTTCGATACCCTTGGCCACGATTACCCAGTAGCGGATCTTGTCCATCACGGACTGGGAGGCAGCGGCTGCAAGGCTTTGCATAGTGGAACGCATCGTCTGCGAGGGAACCGCGGCGATTACGCATTCCGCGTTTTCGATGGTTGCGAGGATATCGTTATCGATCGCCACCTGATCGGGGATTCGTATTCCGGGCAATTTCAGGGAGTGTTCCCGTCGCTCTCTGAGCATTGCGGCATCCGTGGAATTGAACTCCCACATCCTGATCGTATGGTCTCCTCTTTTATGGAGCATGACCGCGAGCGCGATGGCCCAGCTGCCGGCTCCAAGAATTCCGATGTTCACATAACCTCCGGGTTGGTGAGTGGCGGTATTCTTCCGGGCACCGCCGAAGAGCAGGAAGATCCCGCATTTTCAAATATATTGAATGGCCCCGGTCATGCTCAACCCAGGGCGACCGGGCCCGGCGGTGTTCTTTCCACCATGCCGAAACTCCGCTTCAGGTTTTCGTTCCCTGGGATCCGTCCGGTCCTTTTGAACCTTTCTTTACCGGTCTGAACTCCAGTACTACCGGGCAGCCCTCGAAATCGAATGTTTCGAAAATCTTATTGACGAGGAACCTGCGGTAGGAAGGGACGATGCCTTTTGGGTTGGTTGTGAAAACACGAAAAAGCGGAAAAGGTGCGGTAACCTGTTTTGCCCCCAGAAACCGGACCGGGTTTTCAGGAATCGCAGGGTGAGGATGGATCCGAACCCAGGAGAAAAACCGGTCTTCGAATTCTGATGCGCCGATTCTGGATACAAGGCGCTCTTTGATCTCGACCGCCTTTTCGATGATTTTTGTCGCACGCTGGCCGGTGATCGCCGAAATCGCGACCATGGGTATTTGCTGAAGTTCCTTGTACTGCTTCCGTGACTGCGCCACGAGCTGATCGAAGGTACGATGATCCTTGGTCATCAGGTCCCATTTATTCCACACGAGAAGGATACCCTTGCGCATCTCGATGATTTTAGTGATGATACGCAGGTCCTGCACACCTATTCCGGACACTGCATCGATCATACATACCGCGACATCGCACCGCTCGATGCTTTCGAGCGCCCGCAGGTTCGCGTAATACTCCATATCCTCCTTGACGTGAGATTTTTTTCTGAGACCTGCGGTGTCGATGAGGACAATGCGGTTCCCCTGCCACGACATGGTCGAATCGATGGCGTCACGGGTCGTTCCCGGGCGATCGTCGACGATCATCCGCTTTTTTCCGAGCAGGAGATTTACCAGTGAAGATTTGCCCGCGTTTGGGCGACCGACGATCGCGAGGGAATGGATCGTATCCGCTGAAAGCGTATCCGGAACGGAGTTGCCGTGTCGCGCATCGATGATCTCCATGGCCCGGTCAAGTACGTCCGCCACCCCGGAGCCGTGCTGGGCACTCACCGGAAAAACATTCCCGAGCCCCAGGGATCTGAAGGAATCCAATTCGAAGAGCCGGGACTGCGATTCCGCCTTGTTCACTACACAAATGGTTTTTCCGGGATCTGCGCGTTTGATGATGTGTGCGATTTGAAGATCGGTATCGGTGGGGCCGGTGGTAGCATCCACGAGGAAAAGGACAACCGAAGATTCGCCGATTGCAATGCGTACCTGCTCGTGAATGGCTTCCGGCAGTGCGTCACGATCGGTCGGCAGCATGCCCCCGGTGTCGACGAGCATGATTTCTCTGCCGTTCCACTCGGAAACGAAATAGTTCCGGTCACGGGTCACTCCGGGTTGATCATCGACCACAGCAAGTCGTTTTCCGATTATTCTATTGAAGAGGCTCGATTTCCCGACATTCGGGCGCCCAATGATTGAGATGATCGGTTTTGTCGACACGGTAACCTCTTTTGATCGTATCAAAGTACCTTATGTGGGAAAGAGAGTCAATATCATGTCCATCACAGGGTACGGCTATCGGTTCCTACGCATTGTGTCCGCACCGTTCCAAAATAACGGAGCTGCCTGACTCGATATGATCGATTTTTCAATGAACAAAGCGGCTGTTTTTGTATTCTTTATTTCGTGAGCGACAGGATTCTGTAATGACCGCCCGCGGACCGGTGATACGCAAACACCGCGATAAGGAGCGGCGACAACGAAGCATGCGGGACCGAAATCGTATCACTGTCTTTAAAGATTTCGGAAGAGGTTATTGTTCCGCGTTGGTCGTGGATCTCAAAGGTGGACTGCGACTCATACGAATCGAGCGTTATCCTGGCGGTTTTATGGATTTCGGGTACCACATACCAATCGGTATCATCCACCGTTTCAATCGACCCGAAGCTGCTCCCCTGAAGAGTATCCGCAAGGGCCGGAAAATCATTGGGTTCTCGCTCCGCCGCATGGGTCCACACCACCACCGGATCCGATTCCGGCGTGAGAGGTACACCACGTGACGAAAAGATAGTTTCTTCGGCATGGATGAGATACCGGGTGTTTCCTTTTAGCGGTTCGGATAAACGCAGCAAGACAGTGTCGCGCGAATCCGCACACTCCAGGGTATAGGCGTACACCGGTGGTTCGAAAGCGAATTCGGGATTCGACGAATCGGCCAATGGTTCGGAAAAAATAAGGAGGAGGGTTCCCCAGGGAGCTATGGTGTCTGTCACGGCATGGAAAAGGAACTCTCCTTCTGGATCCCCGGAGGGAATCACGCAGAAGAGAAACAGAACGGAAAAAAGCATCCCTGACAGTGCAGGAACGGTCACCAATGAACGCACTCTTTCTCTCATATTTCCTGTGGGTTCCCGGGGCGGTATTGGGATTTGCATCGAAGTGTCTCTCCGGAACGTTCCCTCCGGCATCACACGTTGTTGCACCAACACTCCTTTGTGGAATCGAACACCTCTCCGAGCGCCGGGAAATGCACGTTCGGGTACCCTTTACTCCGCAGGGCATCCTTGAGCGAGAGCGCCTGGTCGGGCTCGCCGTGGACCAGGAATATGTGTTTGAGTCTTGACGGCGGAGTGTAGTCTACATAATCGAGAAGATTGCGGCGGTCTGCGTGCGCGCTGAAGGAATCGAGAATTTTGATGTTGCATCTGACGATATGATCCTCTCCGAAAACCTTGACGGTACGACGGCCATCCATGATCTTGCGCGCGAGCGTCTCTTTGGCCGCGTATCCTACAAATAGAAGGAGGTTTTTGGGGTTATCGAGGTTGTTGCGGAGGTGGTGCAGGATCCTGCCGCCCTCGGCCATTCCGGAACCGGAAATGATCACGTGAGGAAATGCGAGGGAATTGAGCTTTTTGGATCCCTCCACGTCGTGGATATAGGTCAGGCGCCTGAATCCGAACGGGTCCTCATGTCCGTCGAGAAACAGCCGCTTCGTTTCCCTGTCAAGATATCCGGAGTAATCCCTGAACACCTCGGTGGCGTCGCACGCCATGGGGCTGTCCACGAAAACCGGCATATCGGGAATCCTGTCCTGATTGAAGAGTTTGTGCAGCACGTACACGAGCAGCTGCGTCCGGCCGACCGCGAACGATGGGATGATGATCTTGCCTCCTGCCGCGGCGGTAGTCCGTACCGCTTCGGCGATTATCTCCTCGACGTCTTCGTAACTGTCATGCAGACGGTTT
>CAZGVZ010000069.1:0-11392 GCA_964529145.1 uncultured Fibrobacteraceae bacterium
CACCGAGAAAGTGACGTCCGATTCCCGCAGGTCGATTGTCCTCTTGCCGTAGTATTCGGCCTCTACGATCATATCGTGCTGCAGGTGAATTGTGCCTTTGGGAAAACCGGTCGTACCGGAACTGTAAAGCCAGAACGCACTGTCGTCCTTGCTGGTTTCCGCTGCCTCGAGCACGATGGAAGCTTTTGTCATCCGTCCATTGAAATCCATATCGTCGCCGCGATTTCCTCCGGCCACGAGTATATGTTCCATGTACTTGAGGTTTCCGCGGACAGCGCAGATGCGGTCGAACAGTGTCGCGTGCACCACGAGTACCCTCGACCTGCTGTCGTTGAGAAGGTATTCGTAATCCGATGGTTTGAGAAGCGTATTCATCGGTATGGCGACCGCACCTATCTTGATGGCTCCGAAAAAGGCGTAAACGCATTCGGGGCAGTCGGGCATGATGATGGCGACCCGTTGTTCCATCCCCACTCCCAGTTCACGGAAAACGTTGCCGCATCGGTTTACGTTTGCTGCAAGCTCCCCGTAGGTGACCGTCGTGTCTCCGCAATGGATGGCCGCCTTCTCCGCTCTCCCTTCGTCAAGGTGACGGTCGATGAAAACGGTTGCCGCGTTGAGTTTTTCCGGAAGATTGAGGGAGAGCATGTCCTTTCCTTTCTGGTACGATTGTCCGGGAGGCCGCGCCCCGGAAATGCTTGCGCCGTATGAGCGCGTGGCCCCGGGGCCGGACCCTTTCCGAAGACGGAGGCAGTGTATATCGGAGCGAGGTCATTAACACTGTATATGGTTCGTAACATAAGATATAGAAATCGGATCATGCAAGTGAAAAATGCAAAACATCCGCCCCGGCACATTCAACATCGCGGCAAGGCCTTTTGTACGGCTTTACGCCGAATTATTTTTTTACCGGCGAAACCCCGGGGAGAGGCCGGGAAAAACGGACCTCGTGTCCTCCCGGGCGGCTTCACTCCCGTGGGGATTCGATGGCGCACGGGAAAACATCACCTGGATTTGAAAGGAAGGAGCGAATATGCCCAGAATAAAAATCGAATCCGCGATTCCCGTGGAGCGCGGGGCGGCATCACGAATGATTACCGCAGTTATGGATGCAGTGGCGGCATCTCTGCGGCTTCTTCCCGACGATCGCACAATCTCCTTCATGGCGTACGAGCCTGGTTTCTTCACCATGAAGCCCCCCTGCACGCTTTTCATCGAGATCTGCCTTTTTGCGGGCCGGACGAAAGAGACGAAAAAGCTGCTGTACCGTTCGATTCTTGATAATCTTCGCACCGAATGCGGAATCAGTCCGGAAACGGTAATGATCCTGCTCAACGAGCAGCCGAAGGAGAACTGGGGGTTACGAGGCGGTATACCAGGCGATGAAATCGAGTTCGGTTACTCGATCGGTATCTGAAATTCCCGCGCTTTCAGAAATAGGTACCGGTCCAGAGCCGGCCCTTGCGGTCTATGTGGAGTGATTTTACGCACTTTCCGCTAAAACCGATACATTTCGCGACTCTCGTTCCACTCCTGATCATATAGAGCCCTTTCTGTGTGGCGAGATATATGTTGCCCTTCGCGTCGACATCCGCATCCCACGGCAGGTTCTTTTCCGGCTCGAGCGGGATCGTGATTGGCTTGTTTCCATGCAGCAGAAGACAGATCCCGGCGCCTGTTCCGACCAGAAGGGAGTCGCGGACATCCAGGGACCAGCATGGAATTCCGGCGCAGAAGGTGGTTTCGGCTGCTTCAGTTGAGGAGTCGTACAAGGTGATCCCCTCATAATGGGCCACCGCCAGTTTCCCAAGGAAAAAATCGAGGTCGTAAGCTTCACGCAGAGCTGTGTGCCGCAGCAGCGAATCTCCCTGCTGGCGGAACACGCCGTGTCTGCCCGCCATCCATAGACGATCGTCGTCATCGAGCGACATGGACCAGGCGGGACGTTCGAAACCCCGCACCGCATGCAGTGAATCGGCCGTGACCCGGTATACTCCTGATTCGTACGAGGATGCGAGGAGATCTCCATTGCGCCGGAAGACAAGTGTACGCAGCGGGTGAAAACGCGGTAACCCCAGGCGGATCACCTCTTGGGGGCGGTCGGGCGAAAGGCGGAATACCTCGCCGTTGCGGGTGGAACAATAAAGAGAATCACGGCGTTCGATGATCGAGTAGACATAACGGGCCGGAACGACATTGTATGGATCCTTACCGGAGCAGGAGAATTCCGGAAGAATTATAGCGAATAAAAACACCAGACTGGAAAGGATGGATCGTGCCATTCCGGAAAAATATAACGGATGCACCGCATCGCGGCAACGGAGTTTCAGATTTTCAGGTGGGCCCCCGCGTTTATTACCTTTTCCACGAAATGGCAGATCAGTTTCCGCTCGGAAAGATTGATATTGGTGAACTGAACCCCGATCTCCGTCGAACCGTCCCTGCATCTTTGCTGGTGAATCACTCTGGCGTCGGTCCGGATGATGATGATCGACTCGGGAAGAAGAAAGGTCAGTCTGAGCAGATGGTGTTCCCCGAACCGTCGTGCGGCACGGAACCGCATGCCGCTCTCGCTCAGATTGACCACGGAGCATATTTCCGCCACTTCCGGCTCCGCAGTGCAGAGCGGAGAGGTATAGACCTCGACTGTCACATCGGTTTCGATGCGCGGGTGTTTTCTTCGATCCGGGGTTATCCGCATAACTCAATTCTATCATTACACCGGAGAGAGAACAAGGAACGCCTTTCTTTGTGCCTTTTTCCGGGCGGCACTCCGGCGCAGGCTGTATTTTTTGAATCGTTCATCATCCCGATCGAGGCTATGGAAGATTCACTGTCGAACGGCGTCTTCGTCTCCGGTCCGGTGGGGTGATCGCCGGGACTGCACGTAATGCCTGTGTCCATAACCGTTACAAAAGGAGTCCGATGTCCTCCTTGAAAAAAGTCCGGACGATTATCGGGGCAACCGTCGCCGACGAGATGCACCATAAGAGTGTATACGTACTGGGCGGTCTTGCGGTACTCTTCATTTTCATGCTGCGGGGCTGCTTCGATAATGACGTGACGCTCAATGGACAGCGGCTCGACGGGGCCACCATAGGCTGGCATGCCTCACTCATCGCCTTTCATCTGATCGCTGCAGCGGGGATTGTGGTAGGAATCCTTCTCGGGATGCGCACGATGACGCGGGACGCCGAGTCGGGAACCATGGTGGCGATTCTCGCACGGCCGGTCCGTAGAATCGATTACCTTATTGGTAAAGTGGTCGGCGTATGGCTTCTGGCTTACGGTTGTACTTTCGTGCTTCATCTGACGGTATACCTGATCATGCTCTTCAAAACCGGGGGAAGGATAACGCTTTTCATTCCGTGCTCACTTATCGTTTCGCTCAACGTCCTCTTCGCGGTAACTGCCGTGTTGCTGCTGTCCCGTGTAGTTCCGGATATAGTCGCCGCGCTCATCGGGGGCGCGATCTGGATTGTCGGTTACCTGAGCGACGCGGCATATGTCGCCGCTCAGAACGAATCGGTCCGGAGCATATTGCGACAGATGCCTTACGGCGATCAGTCCGTCGCGCTGTGGAGGATATTCTGGCCGAAAATGACGGCCCTGCAATTCTACGCGGCATCACTCATCAAGGATGTCCCCTGGCACTCACCTGGTCCGGTACACCCCGCGGTGAACATGGCCGCCTTTTGCGTACTCGCGTTTCTGCTTCTCTGGATTCGTTTTTCACGCGAAGAGATCCGGTGATCAGCTGTTGCGGTACATTTTTCTCGCGGACCGCATCTCTTTGTAAATCTTGAGATAATGGCGATGGCGCCACGGTGCGATCATCCCTTCCTGCACTTTCCGGATCACCGAACATCCCGGCTCGTATTCGTGAACGCAGTTGTTGAAACGGCACGCCCCGATGCAATCCCTGAGTTCGGGGAAAAAGAGCGCCACGTTCTCTTCGGTAACCTTCGGAAGATCGATATACGCGAGTCCAGGTGTATCCGCGATGTATCCGCCCGCCGGCAGAGGAAGGAGAGTTACGTGGGTTGTTGTGTGCGTACCACGGTTCGACGAGTCGCTGAGCGCGCCGATGCGAAACCGTACTTCAGGGAATATCGAGGCGAGCAGGGTACTTTTTCCGACCCCGCTCAGGCCGGCACAGGCCGAGATGCGGCCCGTGCAGGAGTCGACCAGGAGATCGACTCCCGCGCGGGTCACCCCTGAAGTACGCAGTACCGGATAGCCTATCGCCTCGTACGACCGGATGATTTCCGCGAGCCCATCGAGCTCTTCTGCCGAGAGCAGGTCGATTTTATTGACGATGACGCACGGTTTGAGATCGTTGACTTCCGCGGTATACAAAAGCCGGTCGAGCGCTTCGAGGTTGAGCGGAGGTTCCCTGTAGGTGCATACGCAAAGCAGGTGGGAACAGTTGGCGAGCGCCGGACGGCGGAGGAATGTGGATCTCTCGTGCACTGCGGTTATGATTCCCCTGAGCTGTGTGGAATCGATGAGTTTCAGATCCACGATATCGCCGGCACAGACCTTGGTTCCTCTTTTTTTCAGGCTGCCGGAGGTTGAAGCCTGCACCGGTCCCGCGGGACAATCGACGACATGGTAGTTTTTCAGTTCCTCTACGACTCTGCCTGTGAGAGACATCGATTCTTTGTACACCCTTTATCATTGTAAAAGGATATATTTTCCTTCAGGAGATCATTCCAGAAGGGACCTCCGCACAGGAGGCCACGGCCCCGGCCGCGGATGTTGATTGCGACTGTCCGGAGCGGGGCTGGCCGGCCTGACGGGGAACTCTGGAGTATCGGATCTCGAGTCACACGGCACGCTCATCCCGGCACGCCGGCGAACGGAGCGAAGCGGTAGTAGAAACGCTTCCGTATTCCGGACCGGGTTGTAGCCTGGGTAAAAATTACATCACATCCATCCGTCGCGGGAACGGTTGTCGCATTCGGCGGATCCACCATCCACCGGTGAACCTGTACCGGCACTGGAATCATGTGAAAGGAAGAGGGTTGTCTGGTTGGTAATTTCTCAGGAAGACCGGAGGTTTCATGCGAACGGTGTACTTTGACCTGATTAGCGGCGCTGCGGGCGATATGCTGCTTGCTTCGATGGTGGATCTTGGTTTCCCTCTGGAGCTGCTCGAAAACCAGCTGAGGAAACTACCGATCGAACCGGTGAAGATCGAAGTTGAAAAGGTGCAACGAAGCGGTATACGCTGCACCTTGCTCACTCCCCGGTTTCCTCATTCACATGAGCACCGGCACCTCGGGGACATCCTTGCACTCATGCGGGGGGGGGAGGTTCCCCCCGAGGTACTGAAAAATTGCGAAAAGGTATTGAACCGCCTGGCCGAAGCGGAATCCAAGGTACACGGGATTCCCAAGGAACATGTCCATTTTCATGAAATAGGCGCTCTCGATACAATAGTCGATGTCTTGGGATTCTGCATGGCGCTGGATCATTTCAGGATCGGTGAGGTACGCTTCTCCACAATGACCGACGGGTATGGAACCATCAAGGCGGCTCACGGTGAAATGCCGGTGCCCGTTCCGGCCACCGCGGTCATGATCCATGGACTGAAATTCAAAACGGTGCGGGTGCCTACCGAATTGCTTACCCCTACCGGCGCCGCCCTCCTCACCGCGCTCGGTGTTCAGTCCGTGGAGGGAATGGAGGGCGTCGTCGCGGGAACAGGTTACGGAGCGGGCAGTAAAACATTCCAGGAACATCCAAATTTCATAAGGGCGCATCTGTTCGAATCAACGGAAAAATCTCCCGGGGGCGCATCCGGTGACCGTGTGATCGTGCTCGAATCGGATATGGACCATGTCTCCGGTGAAATCATGGGGGACGCAGCTTCGCTTCTCTTCGAGGCGGGTGCGCTCGACGTGTGCTGGATACCGGTGTACATGAAAAAAGGGCGCCCGGGGTACCGTCTCTCGGTTATCGCGCCCGAAGGTGAGGAGCGCGCGCTTACCGACCTGATCATACGTCATACGCGTACGCTTGGGGTGCGATGTCAGAGTGTCGGGAGGACGATAGCGGAGCGCGTCTCATCGAAAACCGTCATCGCCGGAACCGAATGCGAAGAGAAACGCTGCTCTTACAAAGATTACTCTTTTGCAAAGCCGGAATACGAAGCGCTCGCGGCTCTTGCCCGCAGCAAGGGGTGTTCGGTGCTCGACCTCATGGAGGAGTATTTCAGATCCGGAATGCCGCAGTAATCGTTACGGCGGCAGTCGGTCCGCGTTAAAGTGCAGCCCCGGGGGGGGCTGCAGGTGTGAATTCCTTCGTACCGGCGGGCCTTTTTCCCCTTTGTCGGAGAACTCACTTCACTGTTTTTTCAGAGGCATCCTTCGTGGGAACGACCTTCTCGGGAGCTTTCGGTGCTGCGGCAGAGGATTCGACGATCGATGCCTTGGTTATGAGTACCGGAACCACCGGGACATCGTTCATCATGCCGTTCGAGGAGGTCTGCACACTCTCGATCGCGTCGACCACCTCCATACCTTTCACCACTCTTCCGAAAACGCAGTATCCCCAGCCCCCCTGCGACTTGTTCTTGAAATCGAGCCCGTCATTATTGATGGTATTGATGAAGAACTGTGCGGTTGCAGAATGAGGGTCCCCGGTGCGGGCCATGGCGATTGTCCCCCTGCGATTGGACACCCGGTTGTCGGCTTCATTGACTATGGGCGTTCCTGTCTTCTTCTGGTTCATGTCCGGCGTGAATCCGCCCCCCTGGATCATGAAACCCTTGATTACTCGATGGAAAACCGTGCCGTCGTAATGTCCCGATCGTACATACTGAAGAAAGTTTTCGACGGTCTTGGGAGCCTTCGCGGCATTGAGTTCAACGACGATCTCTCCTTTGGACGTCATGATCGAAACCCGGGTGCCTGAGGCAGGGATTTCCTGAGCGTTCGCCTGCGTCACTCGGAAGGAGAGTAGGGCCGTCACGAATAGAAGAATTTTTTTCATCCTGTTCCTTTCTGGTGAGGGATGGTTATATTTCCTTCCGGAAAATAGTTTCCGACTGGCGGCGTTGAAAAGCGTCCGCTCCGCCGGAATCCTCACGGGATTTTCAGGGGTCACGAAGATGTTCCCTGCAGTCAGACGCGGATACCCCGGGTCTGCAGGCCCGCAGCACCATCGTTATCGTACCGCTTTAATCCCTGGAGGTTTTAACAGATGCCTTGCCACACAGTGAGTAATGAATGTAGAATAGCGTTTGAGCCGGTTATTTTTATATGTTCGTGGAAATAATCCAATTACCTGCCTCGATAAGAGAGGACAAGTGATCCCTATGGGATTTTCGGCGAGGGGACCACGGCCTTCGGCCGTGGGGCAGGACAGCGACCTCGGGCGCAGGACGCCCAGCTGTTTTTTCGCTGGCAATATCATTGCCATTCTTGAAGCGTATGGAGTCCGGTGCTTCGCACTGTTTCCGTTGTACCGCTCAAGCCAGACCACGGCTTTTGGCCGTGGTAGTTGATTGCAATGAAAACTGTTACGAAAAAAAGGACCGGACGGCGCGCCGTGGATGAAAAGCCGGATGACCACCTTGCCGCGATGGCCCTTGATGCCGCTCAGGATGGGCTCTGGGACTGGGATTGTGTGTCTGGACGGATATTCCTGAGCCCACGCTGGAAAGCGATCACAGGGCACGGTCCGGATCAGCTCGGCGACGATCCCCGCGAGTGGTTCTCACGCATACACCCCGACGACAGGGCACAGGTGAAAAAGGGTCTCAGACGCCACTCTGAAGGCAAAACCGGTCATTTCCGCAGCGAACATCGGATCGCTCATGCCGACGGCTCGTTCCGATGGGTTCTCGCGAGGGGTACTGCGGTAAAGAATGCCTCGGGAAAAACCACCAGAATCGTGGGGACGCTCAGCGACATTGACGACCGTAAAGGGCAGGAACTTCAGCAGGCGCGACAGCTCGACGAACTCCGATTCGCGCTGGCTTCAGAAAAGATCCTGATGGAGGAACTCGACCGTAAAAACAGGGAGCTGATGGAGCTTTCGATCACCGACGGCCTGACCGGACTTTACAATCACCGGTTTCTTATGGAGCGTTTCGAATTCGAGCTCAAGCGGGTCCGAAGGTACGGCGGCGCGCTCTCATGTCTTCTCATCGACATCGACCGATTCAAATCGCTCAACGACACCTACGGGCACCAGTTCGGGGATCATGTCATTCGCAAGGTCGCATCGATCATAAGGGAAAA
Organism: uncultured Fibrobacteraceae bacterium; assembly: GCA_964529145.1. GTDB lineage: Bacteria > Fibrobacterota > Chitinivibrionia > Chitinivibrionales > Chitinispirillaceae > JAFGNB01. The sequence goes on from CAZGVZ010000069.1 coordinate 8,253, forward strand.
ATCGAGGGAAGTAGACATCTGCGGGAGGTACGGGGGAGAAGAGTTCATGGTGATTTCCAACCTCGACGAGGGCAACGCGGCGCTTTATGCGTCCAAGCTGCGTGATGCGATCGAGAACAACGCTTTCCGGCACCCCTCCACGGTTGTCAGGGTGACCGTGAGCATCGGAATCGCCGAGTACAGGGGCGGAGTCAAGAACAGACAGGCGCTGGTGGAGCGTGCGGATCAGGCGATGTATCAGGCGAAAAGCGAAGGCAGGAACTCTGTTTGCGTATGGAAAGAGACCGAACCCGGAACGCTGGCAGTCAATCGATACGGAATAGACGATCTTCGTGAACGGCTTCGCGAGCTTGCGGATCGTATGCGGGCGGAGTTCATCGATTCCGCAGGAGCTATCGTGAGAGCGATGGAAACCGGCGACCCGCCCGCCGGTAGGCACTCGGCGAACGTCGCCAGGTATGCGGCCGCGATTGCGGAGAAAATCGGCCTGTCGCCCGAGCAGGTCGAAACCGTGCGCTTCGGCGCGCTCCTTCATGACATAGGCAAGGTCGGTATTCCGGGTACCGTTCTTCTGAAAGCAACCGGGCTGAACTCCGGGGAACGAAGGCTGCTCGAACGACATCCGGAACTGGGAATCGCGATTCTCAAGGATATCAGGTTGTGCGAAAAGGAAATCCCGATCGTGCTGCACCACCACGAAAGATATGATGGAACAGGATTTCCCCAGGGTCTCAAGGGACGAGAAATACCCCTGGGAGCCCGTATAGTGGCGGTGGCGGACGCGTTCGACTCAATGACTTCCGGCAGGAACGGTCTGCGGAAATGGACGCATCGGGAGGCGCGGGAAGCCCTTATCAAAGACAGTGGCCGCGCTTTCTCACCCGACGTGGTCGATGCCTTCGCTGCCGTGGCGGAGTATTGGAAGGTTTCATCCGCGAAACGCGGTGGCTCGGGCGGAAAGCGAGGAATGCGCAATGAACATAAGAACAAATGAACGGAACGGCGTCGTCGAAGTCTTGATCGAGGGTAATATTCTTCAGGAGAACGTCGAACGGCTCAGGTCGAAACTCGACGAACTCATCGAGGCCGGCAAGGTGCACATTATCCTGAACATGGGGCAATCGAATTACGTGAGCAGCCTCTGTCTCGCGGTGATGGTCGACGCGAAAAACCGGCTCGTCAAATCGAACGGCGATCTGAAGGTCGCGAATGTAAGCCGTTTGATCAGAAATTTACTTGAAATAACGAACCTGGTCAAGAAAATAGAACTGTTCGACGATGTGGAAGAAGCGTTCATCGCGTTCGCAAGCTGATTCCAGCTCTCCCGTGCTTGCGGACAGGAGCTATACGATTGACCCAATGAGCTGTTCGAGAGATTCGATTTTCCCCCGCAGTTCCTCATTGACGGGCAGTTCGGATTCGATTTTCCGGAACGAATGGAGCACCGTCGAGTAGTCGCGACCGCCGAATTCGAGGCCTATTGAACGTAAAGATTGCCGGGTCCATTTTTTCGCAAGGTACATCGCGACGGCACGCGGGAGGGTCACATCCCGTTTACGGGTGTGTGCCGAAAGCTGATTCGGGCTGATCCCGAACGCGCCCGCGGTGATCTCCTGGAGATATTTCACGGAAACGCGTTCTTCCATACGCGAAAGCACGTCTCCGCAGAGTTCCTGCGCCACCTCCAGAGTGATATCCCTTCCTGTGAACGAGGAAGAGGCGATAAGCTTTATGAGTGATCCTTCCAGCTCCCGTACATTGGAAGTGATGTGTCCCGCTATGTACTGCACTACCTCTTCGGGCAGCGATAATCCATCGATTTCGGCCTTCTTTCTCAATATTGCCATGCGGGTTTCGAGATTCGGCGGCTGGATGTCGGTGATGAGTCCGCCCATGAAACGATTGATGATATGGTCCATCATGTCCGTTATTTTTTCGGGAGCGCGGTCGGACGAGAGGACTATCTGTTTGTTTTCAAGCAGGAGCCGGTTGAATATGCGGAAGAACTCTTTCTGAGTACCCACCTTTCCGCTGAAAAACTGGATATCGTCGATCAGAAGCAGATCGACATTGCGGAACTTCTTATAGAACGATGTGGAGTCTTTTTTATGGACAACGAAATTGATGTACTGGTTGGTGAACTCCTCGCTGGTAAGGTAGATAACGTTATCTGCGGTGCCTTCCGTCTGGGCGAAATGTCCGCCTGGAGGAGATGTGTTTTTCCAAGCCCGGTTCCACCGTATATCACGAGTGGATTGAAGGAAGTTTTTCCCGGAGCCTCGGCGACTGCCAGAGTCGCGGCATGCGCCATTCGGTTGCTGTTGCCGATCACGAACGAATCATAAGTGTAATTGGGGTGGAACTGCCCCTTGATTTCGACGGATGCGGGGATTTTCCGTGTCCGGGCCTCTGAGATCTCTTCTGTGATGGGCTGGATGACTTTCCAGTCTTTTTTCACAGAAACGAAAGTGAGAGTCGTGAATGCGATGCCGGTTTCAGTGAGAACTTCCCTGATAAGCGGTGAAAAATGTTCTTCGATGAAATCAGCGAAAAAACGGTTGGGGACCTGGATCTGGGCGTTTCCGTTTTCCAGCAGGAGATCGGTCGCGCGAAACCAGGTTTCGAAGCTGTGCGGGCCGACTTTATCGAGTATTTTCTGTAAGCAGTGATGCCATGGCGAAACGCTTGTGAAGTCCTGAGATATTTGATTAGTTAACATGTTATCAACACCGGCTATTATTGACAGAATGTATATTTTTATCAATGGCGAACTGTTGATATCCTACTGGCTATACTGCGGAATTGGTGTGGCTTAAAAGATTGTTTTTAAAGCAATTAGGTTCTATTTTACTTTTACGTTTAAACTGAATTCATGCGTAATCCACTGATTGTTAACACGCTTTCCACTACTTATCAACATAAAAGTTATCAACATCAAAGAGCGGTATGTAAAAGTGATTTCAATATACTATTGTTGAAAAAAAACTCAAAGGGAAAAATAAAAAAAAATAAAAAAAAAGATACAAATGAGAAAATGTTGAAAAAAATGCCGAATTGGTGAAAATTTCATTATCTGGAGGAGGCGGATGCGGGCTACGTTTCCGTGGTTTAATCGTAAATGTCCGCTGACAGGGCAGGTG
>CAZGVZ010000070.1:0-11294 GCA_964529145.1 uncultured Fibrobacteraceae bacterium
AAAAATACAATTTCAAACAGACAGGTTTAATGCATAAATAGAACGGTGGTGACAAATGAAGCAGGTATCACATTTGGTTGTATATACCTGAGTCAGGGCGCTAATTATTTTTATTCTTATGATGAATAAAAAGATTCGAATCATGCCTTGTCTCGATATGCGGGACGGTCGCGTTGTGAAGGGTGTCCATTTCGTTGATATCCGGGACGCGGGCGACCCGGTGGAATGCGCGAAAGCCTATTGTGAAAAGGGTGCCGACGAACTCGCCATGCTCGACATCACCGCCACGGTAGAAGGAAGGGCCACGATGCTCGGGGTGGTGAAACGGGTGGCGGAAGTGACTACCGTGCCGTTCACTGTCGGTGGAGGGATTTCGGATGTCAAATCCGCCGAAGCGGTGCTCGAGGCGGGCGCGAACGCGATCTCCACGAGCAGCGCCGCCTTCAGAAAGCCCGAAATCGTGAAGGAAATGGTCAGGGAGTTCGGCGCCGGCAAGGTGACCGTGGCGATCGATGTGGATCGAAACGGGGCCATGCCCTCCGGTTACGAAGTCTACATCGACGGCGGTCGTACGGCCACCGGTGCAGACGCGGTGGAATGGGCAAAACGGGTGGACGGCTACGGGGTTCCGGTCATCCTTCCTACCAGCAAGGCGGGGGACGGAGCGAAAACGGGTTACGATCTTCCGGTGATCGAGGCGATCAGGAAAGCGGTTTCCGCCGAGGTGGTCGCCTCTGGTGGTGCCGGAAAACCGGAGCATTTCTTCGACGCCGTGCAGGCTGGAGCGACAATCCTTCTTGCGGCATCGGTCTTTCATTTCGGTATGATAGAAATCATGCCTCTCAAGCAATACCTCAAGAGCCGCGGGGTCGACGTTCGGATATAATTGAAGTTTCCAGACCCACCCCTCTATTGATCCTAGGCCGGGCAGCACTTAGCCCTTTTTAAACGAGCCTTGATTTTTTCTGCACACGATCCTTGTTGTTTGGACATAATTTGTCGCAGCCTGAGGAGCGTATCACAGGAACGATATATCCCGGCAGCTTCAAATCCGTTTCACCCGTAATGTAATGGTGGAAACTCCGTCCAGCTTACGTTTCGCTGAGCATCCCGCCCCTTCACTTCTTTGTCAATTGTGTAACCGGACACCATATGGCATGTAGATCAAAATATTGATTATATTCTAGTCTATCCAGAGGAGGAGTGCGATGAAATTGAGTGAATCGATAAAACCGATCAGCCAGGTGAAAGCTCGAATGTCGGAGATCGTCGAGGACATAGCCAAGACGCATAAAAAGGTAATCATCACCCATAATGGTGAAGCGCGGGCGGTTTTACAGGATATCGAGAGCTATGAAGAATTGCAGGATAGTCTGGCAATGCTCAAACTTCTCGCTTTGAGTTCGAAAAGCATGGCCGAAGGCAAGGGAAGAGTGATGGCCGATTCGTTCAAGGAGATCCGTCGCAGGGTCGAGGGATCGGATGTTCCATGAATTTCGAGGTCGTCATTCTTCCCGAAGCTGAAGACGACATGGTAGCGATTTACCATTATATCGCGCGGCATGATTCGATAATGCATGCGGAAAGAGTTCTCTCCGCTTTCGAACATAAATGTTCGTTATTGCGTACCGCAGCCGAAAGGGGGCATGGAGTTCCGGAGCTTGTGCGCATATATTTCACGGACTTCAGGGAGATACACAACAAGCCGTATCGTATCATTTTTCAGGTTGCAGGCGAAAGGGTATTTGTACATGCGGTACTCGATGGCAGGAGAGAGTTGCAGGAACTGCTGGAAAGGAAATTGTTCAGGTAGGAATGAGATAAAAAGTCATTGGAGGTGGGTTTCATTACCTCAGGAGTTGGCCCGAGCGCAGGAAAGGCTCCGGATAGGGGTGAAACGAATGAAGAAAACAGTGAAAAGCCAATAGTTGTGTACATCCAATATAAGACGAGTTTGATCTAACAGGAATAAAAAAGGGCAACCGACCTCGTTGCCCTTACATTGCGATATGTCTGAAATCCCGCCATGGGCAGGAGTGTTCCCGGCACTAACGGCCTGTGAACACTGCTTTGGTCACCGATCCGGCCGGTGAGGTGAGCCGCAGTACCGCGAACACCGATCCGATCGGTCTGCCGTCGATCGTCCTTCCGTTCCATACGAATTTTTGCGATCCGGCAGCGACGTTTTCCTGCATTATAGTACCGATTCTGGCGCCGCTTATAGTCAGCAGTTCCATGGTGACGGTTCCAGCGGCATCGGCGCTGAAGTGAATCGGCGAACCGGCGCTGAGACGGAAAGAGTTCAGTGCAAGAAGCCTGCGTGATGAAGGTCCCCGTGCGCCCCCGACCGCAACCGGTTTGTTGAAAACTTCGATTTTCATACCATCGGGACCGATCTGGACCGGTGCGGCGAAAGTGACCCGGATTCTTTTTTCGATTCCCGTACCTTCGGGTTTCACCGTAGGGCCGGTCGCATCGTTTACCAAAACGAACGGTTCATCCGTACCGGTATTGTTCTTCAGGACGAGTTCCTTGACCGGGACCGGCTTGTCATAGCTGACGAGAATGAGTTGGGTGCGGCCCGATGATTCGACGGTATTCTCATCGTAATTGAGGGTTCCCAACGCCTTCGGATTGAGGAGCAGGGCGCTCTTGATTTCGCCCTTCATATCCGAAGGAACCCGCGGGCGGATCCACAGGCGCTGATTGGCATTATCGATCATGTAACCGCAGAACTGGAAATAGGAGTGCCAGACGATAGGGGCGGTCATGTAACTGTTATGACCGGTGTTATTTGCGCTTTCCTGCAGTGATTGCCAGAAAACCTCTTTGGGTACCTGCTGGTAGTAATAGTCGTAATCCTGTTTGTGTATTCGCATCGCATCGTCAGGTTTATTGATGGCGATCTCCGAGCCTCCATAATGATCGACACAGTAAAAAATCCACTCGCCGTTCGCGCGTACGCCTCCGCTCTGCTGTTTGGACCTCATCTTCTGGCATGTTTTTGTGATGAACTCCTCGTCCATGATCGGTTCGAGGCAGAAGTAATCCGCCCAGCTGTACCCTGCCACATGTGATTCAGGAAAACGTCCGCTGTTTGGAGTGGAAGCATTCACCCCGAAATCGTTCGAATTACCGTATTTTTGCTTGAAGGCTGCCCTCAACGCCTGGGCGTATCCTGAATAGGTGGTTACGGTTGCTTCATCACCGCACGCTTTTGCCATTTCAGCGACCGCGGCGAACGAGGTGATCGCGATGCCGCCGTTGTATTCCGGTGTATAACTGCAGTTCGTCCCGGCACTCTGGCATCTGTCATATGTACTGTGGCTCGTTTCCGGAATTTTTGTTCCTCCGCCGCATTGTGAAGCTAGTCTCTCGGCGGTTTTCTTGATCGCGGGCCAATGTGTCTTGAGTTCGGTGATATCTCCGGTGGCGAGCATGAGTTCATATGCCTTGAAAATGAACATGCAATTTAGATCAGCCCATGAATCGGCATTCGGAAACCACCAGTAATCGGCGTGGTTTTTGTCGGTCAGGGGAAGCAGGTTTCTGTTGTTCGCGGTGGAACCGGGTGTGAATCTCTCTTTGCCCTGATTGAAATCGTGATGGATCTGTCCGGTTGACTTCTGTTGTCCTATCCAGTACTTCAGCTCCTGCCATTGTACGCTGGGCCAGTTGAAAGTGTAAAAAACCGCCGCGTGTTGTCCCTGGTCGATAGTGCCTATGATGCCGTAGCACCCTTCCCAGAACGCCACCCGGCCGTCTTTCGCGCACACGGAATTATGGACGAGCGGATAGGTGTTGTTGAGCAGGCGATCCTTATACCAGTCGGGGAAATTGGATGCCGTGAGCCGTTTGACAAAAGAAGTAATGCCGACCCGTATCGAATCGAAGTTCGTTACGCCGGCTTCTGCCGCTTCCTTTGAATTGGTGTAAAAATTCTGGTAATAGTATCCTTCCTGGCCGTAGTTGCGGTACCAGGCGAGGACGAATTTGAAATTGACTGTCCCGCCGGCCGGAATCGAACATTTTGCCGCGACGAGGTTGCCGTCCGCATTGGCGAGGGTGCCGTTTGATTCGAACGTTCCCGCCGCACCAGCGCTGAAGGTAGGCGAGGCACCGTCGCAGTCGACCGCGAGATAGGCGTTATCCGTTGAACCGTCAAAACTGATCGCCTTGTTTCCTGTCACGATCTTGCCGCTGTTGGCGCCGCCCAGAAGACCTCCATTTGCGAACTCCATCGCGACTGCGACTTCCGCCGCTTCCGTTCCGCCGTTCACAGCGGTGATATTGAAGAGCGCCAGGGGCGATGTGGCGAGCTTGTATTTCGCTTCACCCTCTCCAGGCCAGTAGGGACCGAATGCGTCAAGGTCGAATTTGACACCGGAAATGGTGCCGAAATCGGCTTTCTGTAACGGGCACTTGGCATCCTCGGATGTCGCCTTCAGCCGGTTCTTAGCCGTACCATTCACGAAGAAAGAGAATCCGCTGGATGAGATCCGCGTTTCGGGTTGACCTTTGTTGCCGTTCAGTCCGGCATGGTCGACGGCTGCGGGCGGCATCTTGCCGCTTACGGAGAAAGTTTGATCTGTAAATCTAACGTAACCGGTTCCCATTCCCCCCAGCGGAGAACCGTCGGTGCCGGATAGCGCGAACGCTCCGGATGCCATGGCGACAAGGATGATCTGGACACGCAACACTCTGGACAGCATCTTTCCCCCCTTAAGGAACAGTGGTAACGATCGTTGGTCCGGTATTTTCCCCTGCCTGGTGTGTCCGCCTGTTTCTCCTTCGCTTCTCGATAAGACTTCCCGAAGGAGAAGTCCGCGAAGCGTGCCACTGAAAGCGATCCAGTGTCGCTAAAGAGGTCGGGACGCCGATAACTGGATCTACCGGATTAGAGTGACCCCATGGAGAATCGGCTTGCACCATTAATTTGTAATATAATAACTTTCGGTGTAGTATGTACGCTGGTTTTCCCACGGCGATAATGCCGGCTTCGCGATTCCCGTCATGCTTTCGGGCTCGACCATGCAACCCCTTTTTTATTCGGCATTTAGAGTAGGACACCTTACGATGAGCTCCACGTCACTTCGTGAGTATCATTGTAATTACGGTATTACGGTTGAAAATATCCGGACTCCCCTTTCCTGTATATTCGAATCTCTACAATGGAAAAACCTGGTCACTCCGGATCTCTTCCCAGAGTAGTGGCTGTAGCCACATTGCGGAGTGTAAGCGGCCCGGGTGCATTCCCGCTTCCTGCTGATTTTTGGCAAATTATGGCTTTTTATTGTATGTTTACTGCGTTGGCCCTCTGGCCGTGGAGCGCATGAAGCATCGCTTCCGATGATATCAACGCTTATAATTGGGGCAAAAGCCGCTTCTACCTACCTGCACCGCACGGCTCTCAAAGGAGTGATATGAAGGTATCGCGAAGGACTTTCATCACCGGTTCGACCGCAACCGCCGCCATGGCGCTCGCCAGGGGAATCGCGGGTCCAGTTTCGGCGGCTGCATCCCCGCCGTTCGCTCCGGGACCGGGAAACAAGTGGCCCGGACGGGTGGCTATCAATTTCAATGGGAAGGCGGTAGTCAACGCAAAACCGGATGGCGCGGTTGTGAAGAAGATGGTGGACGATCTGGTCTGCCTTCTTGCGGGACAGGATTCGCCCGGTGATGCCTGGAAAGAGATTTTTCCCTCCTCGCTGACCCTGCAATCGAAAATCGCCGTCAAGATTAATACGGCCAATACCGGCCAGCCGGCCCCATGCTGGGAATCCGTTCGTGCCGTAACCGACGGGTTGCAGCAGATGAAGATAGGCGGAACGCCTTTTCCAGCTTCGAACATAAAGATCTATGACATGAATTTCCTGAATGGGCTGGAACCGGCCGGATACTCCTCGAAAAATTTTCCCGGTATCGCCATCGAGTATACGACCCTTACCGATGGCGGAGATGGGGCCATGGACAACCATCGTTATGCATCCCAGCTCAAGGAAGCTGATTTTTTGATCAATATCTTCAGCCCCCGCGGACATACCTACCCGCCCGCAGGATCCCGTTTCACCCTTAACTTCAAGAGTCACATCGGAACCTATGCATCGGAATACAGAACAGAAGGGCCGTCACTTCACGATGCGCTCATGGAAAACCTGCGGGAAATGAACTGTACAGGCCCGGTCTATAAAAAGAACGTGCTCAGCGTCTGCAGCGGCATTTTCGCCATGAACGAGGGGCATGGGCCGGGCGGAAACGCGGACAACTTCTTTGTTTATGCCAAGAGTATCGATACATCGGTAACCGACCCCGCTCCCTCGACGACGATCATGATCAGCACAGACCCGGTCGCCATCGAAATGCAGTCTATCAAGATGCTCCGGATCAATAACAAAGGAAAATACGGCCTAAGCGACATGCCCCCTTACCTGCAGGCTTCGGCGGGTATTACCGGGAAGATGAGCGGCACCACCTGCAATATCGGCATTATCGACGAATCGAAAATGGATATACGTCGCGTGATCAACGATGTCACTCATGTCGACCACGCTGTATTTCCAGGGAAAACTCCCCGTTTCCGGATAATGGCTGTCTCGCCGAAGGGTCGCCGGACCATTTTTTTCGAATACTGCCTGCCCGAGTCGTGCACAGGAAATCCTGTAACGGTTTCTCTATATTCACTTCGCGGCGAACTGCTGATAAAAAAGACCGATACGGCACTCGGAGCGCTCAACCACTTTTCCTGGGACTATCGGGATATGCACGGGAGATTCGTCGGAGCCGGTAATTACGTCATTTCCGCCGCTTCCCGCGGAATCCGCCTGAGTGAACGGTTCGCGGTATCGAGGTAAATCAAAAGCAAATCAAAATGTATGTAATTGCTCACTCCGCGCGCCTTGTGTTCCGTGCAACAGACCTTCGCATCGGCCGGCCCGGCGATGGCCATGAGCTGGAGCGGAATCACCCGGCCTCGACGGGGAGTATTACGTGTCGGTTTGGAGAAACGAGTTTTTCCGGGTCGCAACGAGCGGTAAATTCGCGATCATCTGGACTGATGCGCCGTAACCGGCGCTCAGAGAGACCTCCCCGGATTCCGCTTCTGCGGGACCGGCTTTCCGCGGGTCCCCCCTTACCGTCCTCATGAGGAGAACGGTTGGGAACTGGTCACCGCCGATTTCATAAGCAGCTCGAGGTATCTCGCCTATTTCAAGAAAAACGGGAAGATTCAACCGGCCAGATAAGGAGTGGGGAACAGAGGCGAATCAATGCAGGAAGCAGGTGCCACGATTGGCTGTAAATATCCGAGCCAAGGTATACCCGATCATTTTTTTCCCTGACATATCCGGGGAGACCCAATAGGTTCCGAGCGGTAATGCCGCTGCCCGCGAAGCAGGTCGAAATACGGATAAGACATGTACGGGTCGATGATTGCAGCCGGATCCCTTAGAACCCTGATTCGAAGAACGAAAGCTGCAATCCTCCGGTGTAAGCTACCTTCGGATAACAGTGCATTTCAGCATAATTTTATTATTTTAATTAGATACGGGAGGCCAACGATGAATAAGATCCTTGGAAGTGCATTTCTGCTGTTTAGTTTAAGCGCATTAATAGCCGCTCAAAAGCATCCATTTCCGCAGAATATCAAATACCCTCATGGGTATGTCCCCACGACCATAGATATCGATTGGGTAAAAAGCGAATATGAGACATGGCTTAAGAAGTCATCGACTCTGGTGTCTTGCGGCGGCGATAAACTCTATATCAATGCGGGAGGAGAGTACAAGGTCGAAGCCGTCGGATTCGCGGCATTCATCTTCGCGTACATGGGCGACAGCGCCAGGTTCGCCGCGACGTACAATTTCTATAAATCCAATTTGACCGCAGGCGCGGGTGGTATGATGGGATGGCGCGGATCGTGCGGCGGTCCGTCCGACCAGGGCGGCGCGACCGACGGCGATGTCGACGTGGCGTTCGGTCTCATAATCGCTTCCTGGCAGTGGCCTGACGCAGGGTATCGTGAAAAGGCCAAAGATGTGATCAAGGTCCTGAAGAAGATGGTCGTCGACTGTAAAAGCGCCGGTGGGGAAAGCATAAAGGCTTTGACGATGGGATATAACTGGGGCGGATGCAGTATGACCGACATTTCATACTACAATCCTGCCGCTTTCAGGGAATACGCCAAAGTAGTAGACAATGCCGAAGACAGCGCCATGTGGGTCAAACTGGCTGATGATACCTATACGATCCTGAATGCCGCCGCGAATTCCGGCACAGGGCTTGTCCCTGACCGGCAGAGTGTGAATGGTTCGCCGTACAGCGGCTACGGCAACTATGGTGATGACGCCTGCCGCACCCCCTGGCGCATCACCCTCGATTATTTATGGAACGGAAACGAAAAGGCGAAGGAATGGTGTATCAAGCTCTCCGATTTCGCGCATGGCCTGGGCGTCAAAAGAGTGAGCGGCCCCTTCTCCCTGTCCGGCCAGCCCGGTGGGACGCACGAATCGAAATATTTCGGCGGTTTCGCGATTGCCGCAATGGCGAACAGCCAGGAAATGGTGGATGAATTCGCCGCGGAGATGAAAAACATCAACGATACCTGGAACTGGTTTACATATGTACTCAAGTTCTGCTACCTCATCACATTGACTGGAAATCAATGGAGAGACGACCTGTTCAACACCGGCTCCATTTCACAAGAACAAAGGCATCCGGGCGCCATGACCGCCAGGATTCAATGGAAAGTCGCGGGCAAAGGCAAGATATCCGTGACAGGTCTGCAGCCGGGTTACGCGATTTCCCTCACGGATGCATCCGGAAAACGGCTCTATTCCGGAATGTCCCAAGATAGCAAGGCATCTGTCGCCATAGCTTCAATCAAAAACAGGTGCCTGATTATCACGATCAGGAACCGGGTTGGAAAAATCCTCAAATCGGGTTTCGTGTCGACGGTTTTTTAAGAAACGGATGTTTACGAAACAAGGGACGGTGTCAAATGGACTAGCCCCGAAAAAGTGGACACGAAATCATGCACATTTTGCTGCCTCATACTCTGCCGGTGAAACATACCCGAGTGTGGAATGAAGCCGTTGACGATTGTAAAAGAGCTCAATATATTCAAACAATACATGACGGGCATGGTGTTCGTCAATAAGATCAGTATGGTAGACCAGTTCCGTCTTCAGCGATTTGAAAAACGATTCGGATACCGCGTTATCCCAGCAGTCTCCCTTGCGGCTCATGCTTTGAATAATGCGGTAGGTTTCAGCCACCTTTCCAAAGGCTTCACAGCAGTACTGAATGTCGCAATGAAAGGAATCGGCCAGAATCCTCAGGCTTGTCCGTTCAGGAGATATGTATCAGCCCGTGGATTGAAATAAAACCAGCTTCACTGCGGCCTATGCCGAGATGCATCTCCGGAGCACTGCCGCCCGAACATCATATAAACCTGAAATCCATATGACGATCCCCTACTCATCTCATCATCGTGCTTCGGAGTGAACGGTTAGGAGAATACGGCCGGTCAGAAATGGATCTTGATGTTTTTTTTTCGACCTTATCAGCCGTTCGAGCGGGAGCGTTTCTTGCCGCCCGGCCCCGGTCACAGCTCGATGGATACCGTAGGTCCCATTTCACCCCGATCTTCGCCGCGCACTGCGACCGCGCGGTAGTACCTGGTTTTGCCCGCATCGAGGGTGAGGTCGAACGGGTGATAGAAAATTTTATCGTTTTTCTTGATCAGGGTGTCCGATTCGGCGGTGACATTGTCCTCGTACGACCAGTAGAGGCAGATCGTTTCGGCGAATTTCGATTTCCCGCTGATTCTGACCTGCGATTCGAAGATCGAAAGCTCCAGTTCCGGGGGTGTTAGTCCGCCCGTTCTTCCGACACTCTCCGGAGACGGTGCACTCTCGTCGCCGTCGCGGCCGCTCGTCACCCTGTACCAGTAGTTTTTGTCCGCCAGCAGATTTTCGTGTAGGTAAAAAGTGTCGTTCGTCGATATGGTCTGCGGCGTTCCGACCGACAGCAGGGTGTCGGACCAGTACAGCGTATAGGAGGTCGCGTAATTGACTCTGTTCCAGCGGATCGAGTTTCCCTTGTAGGTGTCGCCGACGGCCGGAGCCGTGGGGGCTACAAGCCCGCCGGCGACGAAACGCACCCAATCCGTCGGGTTGCCCCGGTCCTCTCCCCTGGCCGCGGTGACGGAATACCAGTATCCCTTATGGGGCACCAGGTCCGAATGGATGAAAAAAGTGTCGTTGACCGACGCTTCGTACAAAGGGTCGGTATTGTAATTCCCGTCGGTCCACCTGACGATGTAGGATTCCGCGTGAAGTATTTTTGGCCAGTAAAGGGTGTTTTGGCCGTAACCCGCGATGTTTTTGACGGGATATGGAATGGAGAGACCCGCGCTGACCTCCCTTACCGAGTCGGAGAGCCGGCTCTGGCGGATCCCGTTTACCGAGGCTATCTTGAAGTAATAGTATATTTTCGGTGACAAACCGGTGATATGGATCGAATCACCGGTGACGGAACGATGAGGAGAAGCGGTGTCCACGGTCGAATTCTCCGAGTAGTAGACATTGTAGGATTCGGCGTTCTGGGCCATGTTCCAGGTGAGATGAACGCTGCGGTAATCGCTCGAGGTGCTGATCCTGGTGGGAGGAAGCAATGCGGCGGTCGTGGTTGTGTGAACAGCCGAGAGACCGCTCTCGTCGGCTCCGTTCACGCAGGCGACGGCATAGTGATAGGCGGTCCCGGGCACGAGGCCGTCATGGACAGTGTCAGTCCGCCCGCAGGAGAACTTCTCGGACGAGAGTGAGATGTCGTCGGCTGTCGACCAGTATACGTTGTACGAACTCGCGAAGGCGGAACTGCTCCATGAGAGCGCGATCGAGGTGACTCCGGGCTGGAGACTTACGGTCGTAGGAGGGCTCAGGGCGCCGACAACAGCCATGCGAACCGAGCTCAGGCGGCTCTCGGAGCCGCTGTCGTCCACAGAGGTTATACAATAGCGGTATTCCGTTCCAGCGGCAAGGCCCGTGTGAACAAAAGGCGAACTGTCGGCTTCGAATTTTTCCGAGGATTTCGTGACGCTGTCTCCAGTTGACCAGTAGATGACGTAAGACTTTGCGTTCGCGGCATTCTTCCACTGGAGCCTGAGCTCCTTGTACTGTTCGTTGGCTATTCTGAAGGAGTCGGGCGGCGACAGATCGAGGGCGTTGGTTTTCTGTATCCCCGTCAGGTCGCTCTCGAATTCTCCGTCAACGACACCGAGACAGACATGCACGGGT
>CAZGVZ010000071.1:0-11290 GCA_964529145.1 uncultured Fibrobacteraceae bacterium
GTTTGTTTGAGCATGAGAAGCAATTGCAGAATGCTCGTTTTTCCCGAGCTGTTGGTGCCGAACAAACCGGTTATGGAACCCAATTTGATTTTATCGATTGATTTCCATGATTTGAAATTATCGAAACTGAGGTTTTTTATCATTTCGTTCCTCCTTCACTCGAACAAGGAAGTCTGCTTGTTTCCATTTTTTTCACGATCTTTCGACAATCGTACTATTTCCGGCCAGCTCTGTACCAGCGCATTGTACGAGAGCGCTTCGGCCGCCCGTTTCTTACGCTCGCACATCGTATACAGGCGATAGCAGAGCTCACGGGCGGTTCCGGCTTTCGCTCCCGCCTTTGCCGCCAGGTCCGCCACGGCGCCTTCGCCGCCGCTCTCCAGCACCCGGATGAACTGGTGCACCATCTCCCATGCGGTGAGGCGGGTGTCGGCCGCAGGGTCCCACGTTCCGGGAAGTTCGGCGGGTTTGTAGAGGCGGACTTTTCCGCGCTTCGATTCAAGGATTCCGGCGTCCACCATGCCGGAAACGCTGGTGTTCTTTGCACGGGCGAGCACGTCCGCAATCCCGAACTCCCCCTCGGCGAATCCGGTCTGCTCGAACCAGGCGAGCGCGAATCGGCTGTCCGCGTCGAAATCGCCCTCCTGCTCGGCAAGCGCCTCGTCGAGGGTTTGATTGATGAGCGCGAGCGCGTCGCGAACGGAAACCGGGTTCCCCTCGGCGTCGATGACCTTTGAATACCGGGTGTAAATACCCATGCCGGGGCCGATCGCCGCCTGCGCGAGGTCGACGGGCGCGATATTGCCCGCCTGCAGATGGGCGAGCGCCGCGGGAAGCTCCGTTTTCAGGGCGTTGACGAATTCACGGCGGGAGGCGGTGGGGGCGTTTTCAGGCCGGGGACGGCAGACGAGGACGATCGAGGAGGCGAGGGCGTTGGTGCCCGAGCCGATCATACGGTTGCCGAGCTCCGTTCGCATCGGCCAGGTGCCGGTAAGGCTGAAACCTGCCCGGATCACCGCGTCGAGAAACGTTTCCCATCCCGTGCTCGAAGTTCCTTCGGCGCTCTCCGTCTCCGATTGCTTGAAAGCGTAATAGATGGTGACCGGAAAAGCCGGGTGCGCCTGTTCCGCAAGACGGTGCATCGCCTTGGTCATCCCCTCAAGAAAAAAAGTTTCCGCTTTTCCCTTGCTTCCGTGCCGATACGGCGTGGCGACCAGTTCCTCTGCTTTGGGAACGGCTACAGTTTTGAATATGTCGGGGAAAACAGGCTTCAGACATCGGCGTAACCAGACGTAAAAGAAATCCGAGAGGTCGGCATATCCGATATTGTCGTAGTATGGGGGGTCTGTGGAAATTGTTTTTCCTTCACTTATATTTTGTAATGCAGCATTTGATTGCTCGGCACATCCTTTACACCGGGCAGGAATGGTTGATATAGATTTCCAAACCCAATCTAACATACTATTAAAGTTACCTGTCGAATCGCAATATGGATTTGCTTCACAATAATCCCACATCATTGGTATTGCTTGCCGTCCAAAAGTGTTGCGAATTGTTTCCCTTGAACTATGCCAGCTACATATAGCAGACCAATAATCACAACATTTATCAACCGCAATCCCCAAATACACCGACACCGCATCCGCATACGCCTGCGCTCCGGTTCCGTTTTCCGCTAACGTTTTTCCATCTCCAGCCAATGCCGCATTCAATGCATCGCCATATGCCTTTTCATGCGCTTCCATAACAAGATCGGAGAATGTGGTGAGAGACACGAGTTGCCGCGGGGTGAAGAGGTCGCCCCAGGTATTAAGTCCATAGGGAGTGCAATTACCACCTGTCATATGAGTTGCGATTTGCCCCTCTGGATGCCAGGTGGGTCGTACATTTCGTGCAACTACTTCATGTTCAGGTGTCGGACTGATGTAAACTCGACTATGTTCACCTTCGATTACAATAGCCATCAAACGTGAACCAACTTTACCAGCTTTTCCTTCAGCTTTGATGTAATCGCCAGAAACGGGGACCTGTGACATTAAACAATAAAAGTTCGCTCTCGCCAGCTTCGTCCCGTTCTTCGCCCCCTCCGCATCCTTCGGCTTCCCCATCTTCACCGTAAACCGGTACCCTTTCCCATCGACCACCGGCTCGACGTATGCCTCCTTTCCCGGCTTGGTCGAGAGCATGAAGGTGGACGCGAGCGGAACCTCCACCTCAGCGAACGCGGGGTTCGGGCTCCTGACCGTTCTCGCCCAGATCCACGCGATCACCGTGAGCTTTTTTCCGAGATACGGTTTCAAATCATTTCGTTCTTTTACCATTTCTTCGGTGATCTCGACCTTGGGATAGAGGTGCCCTATCCGCTTTTCCGCCTCGTCGCGCATCCATTTTCCGTAGTACCGGACATCCTCGGCAAGCCCTGTCGCACCCTGCCATTTTCCGGTATACCCGATATTCTTCCGCGCCTCCGGGTTTACGGGAGGTTTTCCCGCGAACTTCGGTGGAATTTCGATCATTGCCTTGTTAATGAGCACCGCCACCGGATTGAGGTCGGAGGCGTAGCTTTCGAGCCCAAGGCGCTGCGCCTCGAGCGGCAGCGCTCCCCCTCCGGCGAAGGGATCGTGGAATGCGGGAAGCTTGTAGCGGTCGAAAAGCTCCCCTGCCCGGGGATGATCGGCGTTTTCGGCGCAGGCGCGGCGCCAGCTCTGCCATATTTCGTCCCGTGCCGCCTGCAGCACGGTCTCATTGGTGGTGTTTTCCCATTGTACCAGCTCTTCGATAATCCTGAACAGCCGCTGCCGCTCTTTTTCCTGCTTCTTTTCGGTGGGGAAAAGATCGGGGCAGCTCGACGGGTCGTCGACCATCTGGCTGAAGATAACCGCCCTGGCTGCAGCCAGAGGCCGCCGCGCCCACCAGAGATGGAGCGTGCTCGGGTGTCCGTGACGGATGGACTTCTCCCGGGCCGACGCGATGTTGATCGCCTCGCGCGGCAGGGCGACTTCGATGAGTTTTTTCTTGGGGGCGGCCATTATCTTGTATCCTTATTTCTCTTTTTATTTTTAGCCATGCCGTTTTCAACCGCCTTTTGCCTCGATAGCCGGCCCGGCCTGTTTTTGACCGGTTTATCCTGTTTTTGCGGGGTTTCGCCGATGGCTGGTTTATAAACCGGATCAGGAATTATTGCATATTTCTGCAGTCGGCTGTTTGGCTTTTCCGGTATGGTATATACAACGAAACCTGCGTTCATCAGATCAGCCAAAGCCTGGCGCAGCGCTCCTGAGATGGTTGAATGTCCTATCTTGGTCATCAGTTCTGAACGTGATGCAGGGCCTTCCTTTAAATTGCTCATGATACGATGAAGAACCGACTCTCTGCTCCATTCCGGCCGCCACTCCGGCCTTAAGCGCCACCACTCTGACCTCGACTCTGACCTCGACTCTGACCTCGACTCTGACCTCGACTCTGACCTCGTGGCTGAACCTTTGGCAGCGATCGGACGCCAAAGAGTTTGGATGAAAGATCCTGCGTCCTGTCTGAATTCCGGAGACTTCAAACCTGCGTCGACACATTGAGCTATCATGTCGAGAATGCCGGTTCCGGCCCGTTCGATGACATGGGCGAGGAACAGAGGTTCGGCAATAAGCGGATTATGGGGAATCGAGGCATGGGGGCGTCGCAGCGCTTCTATCGTAAGAAGCGGGGGCAATTCCCCGGGGTTCCAAATTTCAAGACGGTCTGAAAAAAGCATGACCTGAATGGACGCTTTCGATGTGTAGTCACGGTGTGCTATGGCATTGACAATTGCCTCGGCCACGGACTCCCGCGGTATCTCGTAGAATACCGGCGCATAATTGCTTTTTGCCCGGGTACCGACCGCTCGATCGAGTTTTCCCATAACGAAATCCACGGACTGGTCAACCAGTTGAAACAGATCTCCTTTGTATACCTGGTACGAGGGAATGGGCTTCCGAATACATAAAACGCTGTGGCCGCGCCCCGAACAATAGAATTGCCGCATGACTGGGGCGGTCGTGATCAAGGAGGTTGAGGTGGCGAAGGGCATCGTGCAACTGCGTGCCGGGACCCAATGCATAGCCGCGTTCCTGTCGCGCCCGGGCGAGAAACCATTCGATTCTCTCTTCCGATATATCGGATAAAGCGGCTTCGGGGCATGCCGAGGCGTCAAATGGCCCGGTATGTATCGCCCCTGTTCTGCACAGGTGCTCCGTAAGGCTCGCGTAAATCATGGCGTTGAGATCGGGAATTCCGACGAAACGCCGTCTGACAAGCTGATCTCCGGCTTTCCGGATAAGGACATTCATGCGGGGATGCCGATTATCGTCCTGCATTCCCTTAACGAACACGAGTCGCGGCTTCGATCGGGCCATGGCGTGATCGAATTCGCGTTCGGTCGGAGAAACATCGTCCGAGCCCTGTGCTCCATAGCGGTTTCCGAAGAGGCCGACGTAGATGGTGCACCGATCGATCTGCTCTATATACACGTCGTCGGCCCTTCGATCGGTGGCAGGGATATCTTCGAATAAAAAAACATCAAAAAAACGGCGGAGCAGCGGATCGCCCGTCACGAACATTTTTATTGCTTTGCGCTCTTCTGCGAATTCCTTCTGAACCGAACTGACGAATATGCAGGATTTCCCGCTCATCCCGGCTCCTCCGCCCGTTCGATCAGCTCCGAAAAATCGTAATTCACGCTCGTTACGCCGAAATCCGGCTCTCGATTGAAAGGCCGCCGGACATAATGAACCCTGTGCCTGTTTTCATCGAGAAACTCGACGACGGCAAGAATGTAATCATCGGGTTTGTTGAGGGAGTATAAAATTTCGTTTTTCGTTACCGTGATGGTCGCTGCGCCGCTCACCCTGCCTTTCACTTCGATGAAACGCAGTTTTCCTGTACCAGGAACGCGGCTTTCGATATCGTAACCGACCTTGTCGAATTCGCGGTCGACCGGTTCGAATCCGAGAGAACGTTCGATTTCCATTACGATCGCCCTGGCGGCGGCCGCGACCTCCTGCGTGTGGGCCGGCGCGGAGCAGGAAACGGGAGGTTTTCCCTCCATGAGCGCAAGCAGACCGGCAGGCACGACAATAAGACCGCCGAGGATAACCGGAGGAAGGGGCGAGATTTGCGCTTCAAGTTTCAATTCTTCAAGCCGTTTCCGGAGCCGGTCCTGCAGATTATCCGCCCGTTTGCGGGCTTCGCCGGAGTTGAGGCGGGCATTGACCTTTCCCGCCTGTTCCTGAAGCTTGAGCTGTTCGGCGCGATAGTCCCAGTAGGTGATCTCTTTTGTCAGCCTGTCCTTGACTGCGGCTTCGGTCTTCGCAATCAGCTCGAGCTTACGGCCGCGGACCTCCGCCAGATGCCGGGGGACGACCTCCGCAACCGCATACTCCTGTGCTTTCCGTTCGAGCTCCCTGTGGATCCAGGCGCACTCAGGGCGGCCGAGAACGGCATCGGCATCGGGCTCTTCGGCGGAAAGGGGCCGGTAATCAAGATAGGGCGCGTAGTGCATATGTCGTGGAGTACCCTGTGCATCGAGTTCGATATGGAGGAGTTGTTTGGACACGATGCGGCGTTCGCCCGAGCGAGTGGCGCTCGCGTCCTGGATCGCGTGCTCGAGGTAGAAGAGCACCCGGGGCGAGGTGCCGGAATCCTTTTCATCGACAAGGACCGTTCCCCGGCGGAGAAGATCCCGGTCGCGTTCCAGGGTCAGGTCGATGGTTGCGTCGAGAAGCGGATGCCCCGGACAGAGAAATGCGGCCGGGGGATGCCCGTGGTTGGCGATGAGCGGCTTTTCAAAGGCGATACGTTCATAGCGGGGAAGGACCGGCTCGCCGATTCCGATACAACGATCGCGATTGAGCACCGCGGCCGGAACGCGAGTGACTTCATAGCGTCGGGGTTCCCGCTGCTTGGCCGTCCCGCCGAGCCGCCGGAATGCTTCAAGGAAAAACGATTCGATATAGTGCGGCTGCAGCCTTTTCGCTTCCGCCCGTTCCATATCCTCGCGTATTTTACGAACGCGGCTTACATCCATCGATTCATGCGAGAGCGCCCGTTCATCGAGAAGATCGACAAGACGTTCGCGATCCATCGCCTGGTCGACGACGGTGGTGAGCCAGGCGCGAACTTCCGGTCGATCACCGTAGCGAATCGCCTCTATCAGGATATCCCGCAGGTTACGGCCTTCGAATTGAATCTTGCCGAGAACGTCGAACACCTGGCCGCCCAACGCCTGACGGGCCTGTTCCAGTTTTTCGAGGAGTTTGCGATATACATCGCCCTCACGCGTATCGTCGGCGACGAGGTTCCACAGATGGCAGACTTCAGTCTGGCCGATACGGTGAATGCGCCCGAAGCGCTGCTCGATACGGTTGGGGTTCCACGGTAAGTCGTAGTTCACCATGAGGTGTGCACGCTGCAGGTTGATCCCCTCCCCAGCCGCATCGGTGGCGATGAGGATCTTTACAACGGGATCATGCCTGAATGATTCCTGGGCCTTCAGCCGCTCTTCGCGCCCCATGCCGCCATGGATAACGACAATGGAATCACTGCACCCAAGGAGGGTGGTGATGCGGCTTTCCAGATAATTTAGCGTATCGCGGTGTTCGGTGAAAATGACCAGCTTTTGCTTTGGTGACGGGGCGGGCTTTGGAATCATGCCGGAGCCGTATGGCTTCTCAGATTCGGCGACACGGCGATCAAGCGGTTTACCGGTGAATATTTCCGACAGCAGCTCGGCGAGCTCGCGCCATTTTGTGTCCGTTGCACCCCGAAGCACTCCGAGAGCAAGCGCCTCAAGCGTCGCAAGAGTTTGAATTTCGATCTTCAGCTCGGCGATTGACCTTGCGGCCGTGGCCTGATCGAGGATTTCCGTTTCAGCGGTTTCCACTTCGTTATCGGGGGCTTCATCGAGATCCTCGGCATCTTCCGCATCGATCCCGGGTACTGCATCCGGAATGACCGGAGCGCCCCCCCCCCCGCGCTGCAGCAGTTCCAGTTCACGCAGGCGGCTTTGGAGGCGTTCGCGACGCCTTCGCAGGGATTGGTAGATCGCCTCGGGTGATGAGGCGAGGCGTCTTTGCAGGATGGTGAGCGCAAAACCGACGGTTCCGGCGCGTTTGTCATTCTCAAGAGCCTCGGCACGATTGAACTCTTCCCGCACATAGTCGGTGACCGCCTTATACAAATGGGCCTCGGCTTCAGACAGTTCATAGGACATCGTATAGGCAATACGCTCGGGAAAAAGCGGGGTCCCGTCGAATTTAAGGAGTTTTTCCTTGACCATACGCCGCATGAGATCGGTAACATCCGCCGTATGCACGCCGTCGCGGAAACGCCCCTCGAACCGGTCACCGTCGAGAAGGGCCATAAAAAGCTGGAAATCCTCCTCCTTGCCGTTGTGCGGAGTAGCGGTCATGAGCAGGAAGTGGCGTGTGAGGGTGGAGAGGAGTTGCCCGAGCTTGTAACGTTTCGTGTATTTGATCTCTCCGCCGAACACCGTGGCGGACATCTTGTGCGCCTCGTCGCATACCACAAGATCCCACCGGCACTCGGGAGCCCGGAGCTTGAGCTGCACCTCTTCATTGCGGGAGAGTTTGTCGAGACGGGCAATGATCAGGTTGTTTTCCAGAAACCAGTTTCCGGTCCGGGCGGTCTCCATCTTGTCATTGGTGAGAATTTCGAACGGGAGATGAAACCGCCGGAAGAGTTCGTCCTGCCACTGCTCGGCAAGACTGCCGGGGCATACGATAAGGCATCGCTGCAGATCGCCGCGGGCCATGAGTTCCTTTATGAGAAGCCCTGCCATGATGGTCTTGCCCGCACCGGGGTCGTCGGCAAGCAAAAAACGCAACGGCTGACGCGGCAACATGGATTCGTAAACCGCCGTGATTTGGTGAGGAAGCGGCTCGACGATCGAGGTGTGCACGGCGAGCACCGGGTCGAAAAGATGGGCAAGCCGGATACGATGCGCCTCGGAAATCAGCCTGAACGTGTTCCCGTCACCGTCGAAACTCCACGGGCGACCTGCTTCAACAATTTCCAGCCGTGGTTCGTCATATCGGTAGATCAGCTCATTGGCCACCTTTCCCGCAGCTGTTTTATAAGTCAGTTCAAGCGCTTCGGAGCCGAACCATTGCACGCCGACAACGGTGACAAGCGCGTCGGGAATAATGCCCCTCATAGAGGCATACGGTTGGATATCTTCAAGTCTCGACATGCAGAATTACAGAATCATCTCTTGGTTAGCGCGCAATCCCAATATAGTTTCTGAGAGCTCACTTCATCAGTTTATCCTGCCCGAAACAGGCAGAGAGCCCATGATCTTCTTTGGACGATTTCCTTACGCGGGTTCCCCGGCAGCACAGAGCTTCTCATTGTACATGAATACATATGTAGATGGAACCCCTTATAAACTTCCTTGCCGGTTCAACTCCATCGCCGATTCCGGAGCACACGCCGGGTGATGCCGAATATCCCCTTCTCCCATTTCACATGTACTCTGGCGAGATCCGGGCCGATCGCCTCTAGTGTAAACGCTTCGCCTGTATCGAAACCCAACCGGCACACCTCCTCGCCGCTTCTCCCCTGCGGGAGAGTCGTCACAGGAGGTGACGAGCGGTCTTTTCGCCGCATACGCAAGATTTCGGATCATTTGAAGATCGCGACGTCTCCGGTTTCAAAAGTGAACCTGTCGGAACGTTTGAACAGGTAAAGATCGCACCAGGAACCGTTGTTCGCCATGTCGCCGAAAATGTTTTTTGTCCATTTCGGGACATTCTGTTTGTCGAAGCAGTTGGGGGCGGTATTGGCCGGCGCGCATTCCGCGGCGGGTTTGGCGGGATAATAGAACATGCGGGACGAGTATTTGTCGTACTCGATTCCGGCGAAATGGTGCAGCAGCTGAAGGTAGGTCGAATTTCTCCCCCACCACTCGAAACGATCCCGGATCCTGTCGATCCCGACCGGAGCTTCCGCCTGGTGAATGGACGGCTTGACGACGAGGAGTTTCTTGAGCATATCGGTGTTGCGCTGATCGTCGGTAAGCTGGAAGCCGTTCCTCCGGTACTTGAGCAGTTCCCTGCAGAGCGCCGGATGATTCGTCTCCTCCCGGGGCCAGTTCCAGACGTAGTTCCGGCAGAGCATCCAGCACCCCTTCGTGCTGATCGTCCCATGGATCGTGTTGTGCATCCCGGATCCGCTCATGAACCAGCCGGGTGTTTTCATTGAAGTATCGCGAAGCATCATGTAGGGAATGTATGATGGTCCGAAATAAGGGTGGGAGATACCGGTGATCTGAATCTGGTGTCTCTTCGGACTGTGGCTGTCCACCGGACCGAGCTGCTTTGCGTAATACATGGAGGTCATGCGGGTGAAAAGCTCTGCCCTTTCGGTTTCCGGAATCTTGTTCGAATAATTGTATTTCCGGGTTATGTTCCTCGCCGCGGTGGCGTTCTTGTCGAGTGAGCCAGCGTAGCTGATGACGAAAAACCGGGTATAGAAAACCAGTTCCACCCGCGGGACTCCTCCGGAAACGGTTTTTCTGAAAAGCGCGAACGACGCGTTCGACCGGACGTTGTCGCGGTCCACAATTGAGGGAGCTGGTTCGTAATCGATACAGAGGTCGCCGCCCATGAACCTTTCGATCTGGCCGTCCCCCAGAGTGATGAAGGCTACGAGCCGGTTGGGGGGTACCACCCAGTTGCCGCTCTTGTACTTCTTGAAAAACAGGAAATAGACCTGCTGCCCGGTGAGCCGCCTGAGGTAATTTTCCACCTCGCCTTGAGCGAAATTCCGGGATCCGGGCAGATGGAACTCATTGGCCATAAGCCCGGTGAGCTCCTTTTTTGCGGTAACGTGCATATTCACCGCATTCACCGCGGGAGTACCTGGAGGCACCGCTCCTCTGGGCCACCAGCATGTCTTCGCAATCGCCACGATCGGATCCTTTTATGTAAAGTTTAGACCTCGGAATCTATTTCGTCAATAAGATGGACGCGCTCTTCCTCTCCGGGAGGATAGACGACCTCCGTAGCTTCATCCTCTTCGTCCGGCTCCTCCCGGTCGGGAGGCGAGATCTTGTCGAGATCCCCGAGCGGCACGTCCTGAAAGAGGAAATAGGGGTTTCCACCTTCTCCAGGATCCACTTTCATCGAATACCGGAGACCGGCAGCCAGACCGGTGAACGCAAGATCGGCACACTGATCGGTACCGCCCCCACCCGCGGTTTTCGTCATGGAATAACCGCCGCTTTCGCTGTAGAGCGTGAACGAAAAGTCACGGAGCGGATCGTCGCTCCCTTCAGTATGCAGCCGCACATAGAAGGTTTCCCACAAATAGACCGGGACGAATTTCCTTTTCCCGCCCGAGTCTCCGTATACCCTGCACCCCGAACCCGTACAGCCGCTCCCGGCGCAACCCAGCGGGACGATCGAGTCCGCTTCCCGTTCGTCAAAAAACAGTATCTCGACGCGCCGGTCCATCTGGTTTTTTTTGTCCGGATCGGTAGAAACGTCACCGGGATTCTCTCCGGCCCGGATTCTCTCCAGTTTTTCGACCGGCCATACCTCCCCGCAGCCGACCGCGGGCCTTTCGTCATCGACCCAGAGTATCTCTCCGCGCGGCAGATCGATAGCCGCCAGCCGGTCGTCGATGCTTTTCTGATACAGATCATAAATGGCTCCCCACATTTTTCTTTCAAGGGAGTGGGTTTCCCTGTTCAGCTGTTTCCCGCCGTGATCTGGGGCGAATTTCGAGTTATAGCCGGCCTTGAACTTCCGTATGCCGTTCTTCGTTTCAGGACCGGTGATGCCATCCACCTTCAACCCGCCGCATCCCCAGCCGTACTGGGATTCGGCCCAGTTGAGCACGGACTGCACGTCTTCGATACGATAGGTGCTCACCCCGTCCTTACGATCGTTCCGGTACAGATCCATCCACTGCTCGCGGGAAGCGTCCGACCGTTCCAGTACGAGCCGGAAGCACGTCGCGCGGTATTCCGAAAGTTTCGAGTTGTACGCGGGTTTGCCCGCAGCGTCGGTGTGTCCAGCGATCAGGCATCGTTTGCCGGAATTCCCTTCCATGGAAAGGAATTTATACACTTTAACGAATACGTCGATACCCTGGACCACCTTCTGTTCCTCTCCGCCTTCCTCGATGGTCGCTGCAGGCAGCAGAAACGCGCTGTCGTAATTGAAAAGCAGGTCCTCGATTTCGATGAAATTGACGGCGAGTTCCTCTTTCCTGACGACTATCCTGAGCGGCTTTC
>CAZGVZ010000072.1:0-4164 GCA_964529145.1 uncultured Fibrobacteraceae bacterium
AGGTGCCCTCAGGCGCAGCTTCAAATGGGGCAATGCGGCGAGTTTTATCATTCCTGCCGAAAGAGTAGCTCTCGTTCGATCTCTCACTTGCGTAAGAGATGTTACCCTCGTCGGGAATTTCCGGTCAAAAATTCCGCCTCGCCCCGGGGTGTTCCTCAGGAAAACCTCTGATGAAGACGGCAGGTATGGCACGCTCCATCGACAACTGTCGATGATGAACATTCCTGCGGCACATGCGTATATCGGCAGTGTGAAAGGTGGCGCGGCTCCCGGCGCAGGCGTTCGTATCGCGCTTTTCGACAGCGGATTCCGGCTCGACCACCGGTGTTTCCGCCATCTGGTTGAGCGAGGCGCGGTAAAGGCCGTACACGATTTCATAGACGATGACGGCAGCGTCAACGATCCCGACTCGGTATCCGGATCAGCATCTCACCCGTACTGGTCGAACGATGTGCACGGAACGCAGGCCCTGAGCATCATCGCCGCGTACGATCCGCCCCACTATCTCGGATGTGCCTGGGGCGCGGATTTCTGTCTGGCCAGGACCGAGGACACTTATTTCGATACATTGACTTATGAGGAACGCGAATCTCATGTCGAAGAGGACAACTGGGCCGAGGCAGTGGTATGGGCCGAAAGTCTTGGAGTGGATATCATCTCGAGTTCGCTGGGTTACAGCACGGGGTTTCAGGATACGGTGGTGATCGAACGTGAAGGAGGAGCGCTCGACACGATCGTAGACTATTCCAAAGGTGATCTTGACGGAAAGACGACCATCGTGTCCCGGGCGGCACGCGGCGCGATCGAACGCGGCATTTTGATCGTCAATGCGGCAGGAAACGAGCAGGATTGGGGAGATACATCACTCAGCGCTCCGGCGGACGTGGAAGGAGTCGTAGCAGTGGGCGCGGTGAACGATCAAGGCAGGCTGACTCCGTTCAGCAGCCTGGGACCTGGAGCCGATCCCCGCCTTCAGCCCAAGCCGGATCTGGTCGCACCAGGTGCCTCTATTCCACTTCCCGACATTCAAAACCCGGATAAAGACGCTTACGGCGTGATCGGCAGCGGTACTTCCTTCGCCGCTCCTTTCGTTTCCGGAGCGTGCGCACTCGTTCGGCAGATGCACGGTGCGGAGGCCGGGGAAACCAGGGAAAAGCTCTATGCGTCCTGCAGGTTGCTTCCGTTTCAGCGAGATATCGACAACAGCTACGGTCGCGGCATGCCGAACGTCCTGCGTTCCATAATGCCTCATGCGGACGAATTTCTCGTGCGCGTGAAGGGAAAAGCCGGAAGCGTGGTCTCCGGAGCCGATATCGTGACCCCGGAGGGCGATAGATTAGGACGGACCGGGGATGACGGTCTGGCGCATTTCCGGCTCGGTACACCGGCTCCGGATACTTTGGAGGTCATTTCCGATGGAGAAATACGGAGAACGCCGATAGACCCCTCCTGGGGCTGGCTTGAACTGATGCCGTGCAGCCTTCTGATCAGGGTGACCGATAGTGCAGGCCGCTCTCTACCATCGGTGCGAGTCGACTACCAGCGGATACAAGGGGGGCCCTGGATCACGCTTAAGGGAGACTCTCTGATCGTGATAGAGGAGTTCGCTCCAGCCGAAATACGGCTTACTGCCGAAGCCCCGCATCATCAGCGTTCCGATACGATCCGGACGGCGCTCGGTGAGACGGCGGTCGAACATGTGATTCGGTTGCCATTCGGTGGGGGGCCTTTTTTCGAAATGTATCCTTCGGTATTCAGCAGAAACCGAGATTCCCGGCTTACGATGAATTTTTTCGAATCCTCCACCAGGTCGGGAGAGAGCCTGACCACGGTCTCCATACGCGCAATCGACGGGACACTTGTCTGGAGAGCGGATACTCTTTCGCAAGCCCGGCCTTTGACCTTCCGGTGGAACGGCAAACGTCGAAACGGTCGCTCCCCGGCACCTGGTACCTATTTCGTGATGCTGACCCGCAATGGAAAGAAGTATCGAAGAAAATTCATTATCGCTGAATGAACCAGGAGAAACCCCACCTGAAAGTCAGACCCGGCGCCGAATAGCCGGGAATATAGGAAAAATCACGGTTGAGAAGATTGTCGACCTTGTAAAACAGCCTGAATGTCTTGATGTGCACGCCGACCGAAAAATTGACATCGAGAATCGGAACGTTCCAGTCGGAAATTCCCGCGAAAACCAGCGTATCCCTTTCGCTCCAGTAATCGAAACCCAGACGCAAATCGATCGCTTCATGGGTAAGATCCGGAAGTACCAGCATTGAAAGCTCGCCTTGCAGTTTGACAAAAGGACGTCTGTCCGAGAGCATGAGCCGGGAAGCGAGCGACAGACCATGCCAACGACCGAACTCAGGCGCGATGATCATTACCGAGGCTGGTTGGAGGTAGGGAGGTACACCGGCCATCCAGGCACGTCCGATGTTCCTGTCGTCGACATCCGAGCACCACTGATATCCCAGGAGAAGTGACATTTTTCGCCATGTCCCCTCGATTTCCGCGCCGGCACGCAGGTAGCCGTCCCGGATAATGGAACTTGTCGCGAAGGAATCCGGGTGATGCGGGTAAAACAGGTTGTCTTTTTCGGCATAGCAGTCGAACCTGCACCATGGAAGAGAAAAGCCGAGCGATCCGTGCCAGAAAGGTTCGTACATCGTATCCGCGTCCGAAAGGTGGATATCGTATCCGGCCCCGCCTCCCGCATTGACGGAAAACACAGGGGTTCCGAACAGATGAGTGAGAGAGACTTCGGGACGGTAATTGAAAGATTCGATTTCCAGAGAGTCACCAATTTGAAACAAGGTCCGGTTTCCGGTGAATTTGGCGCTCAGAGTGTCCCGGTCCAGAAAGCGCAGACCCGCGCACATCGCTGCAGTGAGATCGCCGACGGTCGTTCTGCCTCTCTCGGGAAGCGGCATTTCACCTGTAGCCGGGGGACGTTTCCAATGCATCGACGACGAGATATATTCACCTTCCGCGATGGCGAAAAATGGCGAATCGAACCGTGTCGAAACTCCGGAGGTGATTGTCAGTGGATAGGCCGAGTAGAGAGCGTGTACGGGACGGCCCGAGCTCGTTTGCCGGTCGATCGCGATCTCGTTCGCGATATCGCCGTATTTGATTCTGAAAAATGTGTGTGCCCTGCTCCCTTTCCAATGCGCGTCCGCACCGGCGTAATATTCACGGACAAGAGGATTGTATCCTTCATGGGACAGCAGAGAAGTGTCTGAGGCGGTTTTCGAATAAAAGGAGTACACGTCGTTTCCATTATGATCGAAATCCATGCCTTCGAAGAAACGGTAGTTGGAAAAAACGTTCAGTGTGAGACGCCTGGTCAAAGGACGTGAAAAACGAAAGGTAAGGATGTTTTCATCGAATACGCCATTTTCCCAGAATATGGCCGTTTCCGGGGAAATCAGATC
This sequence comes from uncultured Fibrobacteraceae bacterium, assembly GCA_964529145.1. GTDB lineage: Bacteria > Fibrobacterota > Chitinivibrionia > Chitinivibrionales > Chitinispirillaceae > JAFGNB01. Next base: position 3,435 of record CAZGVZ010000072.1, read on the forward strand.
GGCGGTAAGGGGATGAAAATGGACCGAGCCCTGATCCTCGAAGCACAACGCCCCGTATTCGGTGGGAAAATAGGAGTCGCTGCCGAAAAAGGGTGAGAGTTCCCTGCGGAAAATCAGATGTTTGCCTTGATAGATTTTCGTGATCGGCGCACTGTTTCCATAAAGCAGAAACCGGTTGTATGAGCTGGCGATTCCCCGCTCGGTGACAATTGCGCGTTTTTTTATTCCGGGGAGATCGTACCAGGAGGTCGCGTCGGTGTTGAAAAAGTAACCGGCATGAAGCGAACGGCCGGTTGAAAGCGCAGAACCGTGGGGAGAGAAGATGTCGCGCCGTTCGCTTTCTTTCCGGAGAAGCTGCGTCCTGAGAATTTCGGTGGTGTCAGGAACCGAGTCACGATTATGGAGAGAAACAGGACCCGGAATTGAAGGCGAAGAAACCCGCTCCTGAGACGTGTCAGGTACAGGATTCGGGATAGCCGCAGTATCGCGGAATGCTCCTGTTTTCGCGGAAAGGGTATCGATCCCGTAGATGGAAAGGGTGTCTGCAGGGGAATACCCCCATGGAGCGGCCCCCTGCATCAGAATCATCAACAAAAATATCGGCAATATACCTGTAAACCGAATGGTAGTATAGGTGCATTTCTCTGTATTCATTACTCACGATTTCTAATTTTATTGCTGTACCTTACCAATAATATGGAAAAAAGCCCGGGTCATCCGATCATCGAAA
>CAZGVZ010000072.1:4174-11260 GCA_964529145.1 uncultured Fibrobacteraceae bacterium
CTGGAGAGTGCAGTGTTTCTCTCGATGTACAAGGGAGTATCCGCCCCAGACCCAAACATTGTGGGTGTGATGGTGGTGTCTGACTCGACAGCCCGTTTTCCGGGAAAATACTACCTAACCGATGGTGAAGAGGAGTAGAATCTGCAGAAGTCTCCATCACGAAGCATCACCCGATGTATTTTAATTTAACCTTTTGCAGTAAAAACGGTTATTTTCAGGGATGCAGAGATACGGCAAAACCATTTAGCATGATGCGGAAACGCCGGAATAATGAAATACAGAGCCAGGCCAATACTGCTGAACGCATCAACATGTCGGATGTAAAAATGAGCGGAGAAGAACGGTATGCCGGAATATCGAAAAGTGTAGGCGCACGAGTTTTTTTGATAGGTGTTTCATTGGTAATAATGGAGTGCACCGCATATTTCAATACCTACTACAATGCCGAGGTCGCCTTTAAGGAGGCATTCAGCAGCCACACGCGGCTCTTGAAAAATTATCCCGACAGCCTCGTAATAACTCCGCCGGCCGATGTCGCGACCAAATACGATCGTACGATCGAGAAAACGCAAAAGGCGATCGAGACCTTTCCAAAGGCGAAAAAATGGCACGATGACGCCCTTCTGCTCATGGGAAAAGCCCATTTTTTCAAAAAGGAAATGGAAAAGGCGATCCGGCGTTTTCGGCAGCTGGAACAGGAGTTTCCTCAGAGCGACAGACTTCCCGAGGCTTATCTGTTCATGGGAAAGGCGTACATCGAGGATGGAAATCTCGACAAGGCGGAGGAGATCCTCACGATTGCTGAGAAAAGGTTTCCGGATCTCAATCGTGATCAACAGATAACGCTTCTCCTGATCACCATCGCGATACGGCGTGACGGGAAATCCCAGGCGATCACTTTGCTTGAAAAAACGCGTAGATCGATCCGTTCGGAGACCCTTCGAAACGATCTGCTTTTGCGGACGGCTGAACTATATATAGAGCTCAAACAGTTCGATAAAGCGATCCTCCTGCTCAGGAAAGCCCCACGGAAAAAAGACAATCCACTGCAATCCTATCGGATGGACCTCGCGCTTCTTACCTGCTACGAAGCGATCGATACCCTTGATGCAGCTCTCCACCTAATCGATGCCATGATCGATCAAAAAAAATATGTCGCTCATCACGACGAGATGCTGTTCCGGAAAGGAAAGATTCTCAGTGCTATGGGGAGAATCGAAGATGCGATCAAGGTGTACCGGAAGCTCACCGCAGGACTCGACAGCGCTTCGGTTCCCGGAGATACTTCCGCATTCAAGGCGCGTGCCCTTATCGAACTTGCGCTCATCTATCAGAAGGACCGGGAGGATTACAGGAAGGCGCAATCGTTCTTATCGCTCGCAGCTGCATCTCGTGATACAGGATCCAGCAGATTCGCCCTTCAGAGATTGTCTGCCATGGAGCGGCTGGCGAAACTGCGGGAAAGGGAGAAGGAGGTCGATTCGGTGCGGGGCTATCGGTTTCTGAGCATAGGGGAGCTGTTCATGTTCGAACTCGACGAGCCGGATTCCGCTTTCGACCAGTTCATGCAGATAGGAAAGGACAGCTCCACCGATTCATCGATTGTGCCCAAAGCGCTGTGTCAGGCGGCGCGGGTCGCGCGTGACGACCTGCATGACACACTGGTGAGCGATAGCCTGTTCAGGATCATCATCGCACGATACCCATCGAGTGACTATGCCAAAATCGGACAGCGGGAGCTCGATATTCCCGTGACTGCAAAAACGCGGCAGGATTCGGCGGATGAACTGTACCACAGGGCGGAGACGATGTTTTACCGCGATAACGACGTGAAGGGTGCCATACAGCTCTTTTATGATATTTCAAAAAAATACGGTGACCTTTCCATCGGACAAAAGAGCCTTTTCGCGGCCGCCTGGTTCAGCGACAACGTACTTTTCAAAAATAAAACGGCGAAAATGCTGTATGAAAAGATTTGCTCCCTCTATCCCGGTTCGGAATATTGTACCCAGCAGGCTAAACCGAGAATGAAAATCGTGGCTGACACTCTTGCCAAACTCGATCAGATGAGAAAAAAACATGAAAAGAAACCGGCCGGCAGGAAAGAGGAGGGCAAAAAAGCGGCAGATGGCATGAAATCATCGGGGAACGGGAATCTCCCTTCGGTACCGGATCCCGATCCGGACCTGCTCAACGACGGTGAATCCGGCGGCGGGAATCTTGACGGCTCCGAAGACGGCATAGAGGCTGCATCGACCCCGCAGGACCTGGAGAAAGCCCGGTTCCCGGACCCCGCACGCGATACGGTGAGCGACACATCACGGAGAGAATGAGCGCTTTTGGGAAACATGAGCGTCCAATAAGCGAAAGACGAAATGAACGGCATCGGCAGAGAAGCGGAAAACGAGATTCGCATTTTATACGAGAAATATGCCTCGATGGTGTTTCGACGATGCAGAATGTTTCTGAAGTCCGAAGATGACGCATGGGACGCGACCCAGGAGGTGTTCATGAAACTGGCTCATTCACTTTCTTCCATTACGAAAAAGGATTCGATCCACTCCTGGCTGCTCAGTACCAGCACCAATCATTGCATTTCTCAGCTCAGGAAAAAACGTCATGAGTCATTTGACGAGAATTACCATGGTATTGCTGAAAACGGCGGTCTTCCACAGGAGCGGCGCATGCTGCTCGATGAGCTTTTCAGGCACTTTCTTGCGCCTTGGGACGAGAAAATACGCCAGGTAGTGATTTACACGTACATTGACGGTTATCGTCAGGACGAGATAGCCCGCCTGACCGGCATGGGAGAATCGACCATCCGGCGCCATCTCACCCGGTTCAGGCGGCAGTCTGTGGCGGCTTCGCTACGAAAGGAGGATCTTATATGAACTTTCGTTGCGGCCGTCTCGTTCTGGAGCGTTTTCTTTGCGGTGAACTGAATGAGGCGGAGCGAAGGGAAGTCAGGCGCCACCTCGCAGAATGCGCGGACTGCTCATCATATGTCACTCGGCTAGAATCCGAACGAACCGATTTTCTTCAGAAACACCCGTTCTCTTCGTTTACGCGGGCACATGCCGCAACAGTACGGATTCCATGGCTTGTTCGAGTCATGAACGCGGTGAAAAGACCGGCTTTAATCCCTGTGTACGCTTCCGTGCTCGTTGCGGTCGCGTTATTGCCTCTTTCACTCAGATGGAAAAGTTCGTCTGTCCCGGAAGTCCGTTTCAAGGGCGGACAGTCGATTTCCTTTCTATACCGGCGGGAAGGAACGGTTCACGAGGGATCGGCGGCTCAGACTCTCCGCCCGGGCGATCAGATCCAGATTCGTTACCCCCTGACCGCGGCTCGATTCGTGTCGCTCTCCAGCATCGATGGACGCGGAACGGTATCGTTCTACCATCCCGGCACGCATGGCTCGACCTGCAGCGTACGCTCCGAACCCGGCGTATCCGTAACGTTTCCCGGAAGCATCGTTCTGGACAACACTCCCGGACCGGAACTCGTCGTGGTCCTTTTTTCCGAGAATCCCCTCGCCACTGCCGAAGTAAAGGAATGGCTGTCTCGGCTGTTCACAGAAAAATCCGGCCTCGGCAGGTTGAAAGAATGCCTGGAAAAGGGCACACCTCCTTTTCCGGCGGAGGTCGCCACTCTTCTTCTCAGGAAGGAGTGAACTCCGTGCGGATGGTGATTGCAGCGATCATCGCGTGCGCGACCTGCGCAGCGCCGGCCGGAGCTTACCGTTTCGCGCTCGTTATCGGTCATAATGACGGTGGCCCCAAAACAGGTGCCCTGAGGTACGCCGAGAACGATGCCCGCGAATGCGCGCAGCTGTTGCGGAGTCATGCGGGTTTCAGTAAGCGAAACATCGAGCTTCTGCTTCATCCCGACAGCAGCTATCTGATTTCAGCCGCGGATAAATTGTCGGAGAAAATCGCTTCATCCGGCCATCCTGAAAATACCATGCTGTTCTTTTATTACTCGGGTCATGCGGATCACGAGGGGCTGCTTCTGGGATCCTCGCGACTTTCATTCGGTACCGTGAAAAGCATGCTCGAGCGAATGCCCGCGGGTATTCGCGTCGCGGTGTTCGACGCATGCCAGAGCGGAGGGGTGGTGGCCTACAAGGGTGGAGCCCGGGCGGAACCGTTTTATTTGACAAGTCAGCAGAAATCGCGGGGTGAGGTGTGGATCGCTTCATCATCCGCAAATGAACGCGCCCAGGAATCGGAGACGCTCAGAAGTTCCCTTTTTTCTTTCCATCTTTTCAACGGTCTGCGAGGCAGCGCCGACGTATCTTCCGACAACAGGGTAACCATTTCCGAATCGTATCAGTATGCATACAGAAAAACCGTCGAGACGAGCGCGCTTTCGACCGGCGTTGTACAGCATCCCGTATATCGTTTCAACATAAGCGGCGAAGGAGATATCGTACTCACCGATTTCTCGGAACGCAGAGGGGGCATCATAGTGGACGGGACGTGCGAGGGAACGTTTCTAGTACTTAGCCGCAGTTACACGGAAGTCTATGCGGATTTCTACAAACCGGAGGGAAAGGAAACTTTCATAGCGCTCGGTTCCGGTGACTACACGATCATAAACGCCAGAGGGGCGTCCGACATCGGTATGTATCAGTTTTCGGTCAGGTGGAACCAGACCGTACGATGCGGCGCCTCGAAGTTTCGCGCATCGCTTGCACAGGAGAGTCGAAGCAAGGGAACGTCGGCGGAGGCGGAGCCGGAGATTCGGGAAGCGCGCCCGGGAGAAGAGGGCTTTTCATGGGGAGCCGGCGCCGGTGCGGCACTACGTAAAGACGCAGGATCGACCTCATGGCACAACGGAGGACTGTTGTCGTTACACGGAGGTTGGAGCGGCTGTAAACGGTCGGGACTCTTCGTGAACGGTTATATCTATCCTGAACTGGCCTCAGGCGGTATGGATCTCGGGATCGAACGGCACGGATCCCTCAACGGGGGATTATGGCAGATGGGAATAGGCGGAGGTTTCGAATACATGGACGACCGGACGGAGCGGGAGGTTCGACCCGCCCTGCTATTGCAGGCTGGAGCCGCAGTGGCGCTCTCATCCTCGGTATCGTGCGGTCTGTTCATACCTTGCCGGCTGGTTTTCGGAAAAGATAAGGAGCAGAGAATCGGATTCGAGCTACGGATGGATTTCTGCTCGAAATCCGGAGGTAGCCCCTATTTGGAATAACGATGAGCGGTTTTTCGGCTGCGGCGCGTCTCAATTATATACAGGAAAACAACACTAACCACGAGGTGAGTTATGAAAAAGTATTCGGTTGTTTTGGGAGTACTGCTCTGCTGTACCCTCGTTCCGGCCGGTGAAAGGTCCGAAGCCGGAGTCGCGACCTCTCCACTGAAAATCTATAGCGGCGGCTTCGGGATAGGGGCCCTTACCGCTCTCAACGAGGATCTTGAGGACGTATCCAGACAGTTCGTCAAGATATCGTTGATGAACAGCATCTTCATCAAACCGAATCTCAGCCTTTTCCTCGATCTGGACTTGCTTTTTCCCGGAACTCACGGAGGAATGGACGCGGGATTCGATTTCATATTCTCGGACACGAAATTCCGTCCGTTCGCCGGAGTCGGCGTCGGAGGACGTTATATGGATCATGGGGGGGAAACCGGCGACGACTTCGGCCCTTCGTTCACCGCGCACGCAGGTTTCAACCTGGATCTCAATGAAAACGTTGCGTTCAGGATGCGCATCCCCTATCATATGGTGATGAACGAAAGTCGAGATCATGCCGGCGGTCTCGAGCTGGCTTTCATCTTCTCGAGCAAATGGAAGCACGTGAAAAAACTCGAATACAACTAAGAAAAAGGATCTAAAAGGAGTGTGTGATATGAAAACTGTTCCGATTGCCTTGATAGCGCTGGCGGCGATACCCTGGAACGGATTTGCCGAGGATAAGACGGACGGTGACAAGAACATCACCATTATCCAGGGCCGGTCCTCGGCGGACGGGTCGTCCCAGGTCGCCGAACGGCTGCTCGAGGAGTGCATAGGCGCGCTGCCGAACCCTGAGGAACTGGACCCGGTCGTGACTTCGGAGTCGCAGTTCCTGAAGGAGATAAACGGTGATGCATCGAAGAACGAATTCGTCAAGACCTATCGCGCCGCGCTCGACATCAATTACGTTATCCGTCAGAAGGTACTGTTCGTGGTGACCACGAATTCGGTACAGGGGCAGGAGCCCGTGATGAAGGTCATGGAGAAAACCCTGCAGCGATCAAAACAGTTTGAGTCGAACGCCGAAGACGGCGACCTGTACGCGGGCCGATCGAGACGGCAGTACTATTTCTCGACTCCGGAAGGCGCCGCAAAGGATGTACGAAACCGGGCGGCGGCATGGATTCGGCAGCAGTCCGCGGTCATATGCCCCAAATGATCGGTAAGTGACCGGTATTGGATTGGCCCCGGAGCGAAAAAGTATCTATATTTCCAGATTCATTGAACAAACCGGCATAAGGCAAACGTCCGGATCCATCGTAAAAGCGAAAAGGAGTAATATCATGAAATTCCACGGAAAGATGCTTCACTGGGTCATCCCACTCATTGTCGCGGGGTGTACCACGAACGTCACAAGAGTCCGAAGCGATTCGACGATCGATTTGACAGGCAAATGGAACGATACCGATTCCAGACTGGTGGCCGAAGAGATGATAAAGGACTGTCTTGGACAACGGTGGCTCTACAAGTGGGAAACCGAGGGACGGCGGCCTGCCGTGATTATCGGCAAAGTTGTCAACAAGAGCCATGAGCATATCAGCGTAGAGACTTTTACCAAAGACATGGAACGGGAGTTGCTGAACAGCGGAAAAGTCGATTTCGTCGCCAGTAAGAACGAACGCGAACAGCTTCGTGAGGAGAAGGCCGATATGGGCGAGAACGCTTCGGTTCAGACAGCCAAGTCGATGGGCGAGGAAACCGGGGCGGATCTCATGCTTATCGGTACTCTCAATACCATTGTCGATCAGGAAGGGGCCAAGGCGGTAGTGTTTTACCAGACCAATCTGGAACTGGTCGAAATAGAGAGTAACCGCAAGGTATGGATCG
>CAZGVZ010000073.1:0-8605 GCA_964529145.1 uncultured Fibrobacteraceae bacterium
CCCAGGACCGCGAGGCGGCGCAGCGTGCGCTGGAGAAGGTTGTCGCGCTGCTGCACACTCATCGATCCCTGAGTAACCATAGCATCGGTACGGGCATATTCCTGTTCAAGGCCCGAGACCTCTATGGAAATCGCCTTGATCTCAGCCTTTCGGGTCTCCACGGTAGCCTGGATTTCATCGATTTCAGCAGCGACCTCCTGTCGTGAGAACTCGAGCGGCACCGTATCGATCACAGCCAGGAGTTCGCCGGAACCGACCAGCTTTCCTTCAGAGATCGTGACCGTCATGAGCGGGCCCTGGACCGGGGCCGCGACAACGCAGGTCCGTGATCCGACTACCGCGGAACCGAGAAAAGAGGGGTCAGGCTTACGATCGTTACCGCAATGAACGAAAAAAAACAGCGCAAGTACTGCGCAAGATATTGCCTCCTGATTGTTTCGCGCCATGACGGATCATCTCCTGCGGACCGTTCCTGCCTGTGCCGTATGTTACCCCGTAAGAACATAGTCAAAACCGGGCCTGGAATCAAGACGTAGATGTAATTCTTGCCCCATCAGTGCAGTAGCCTATATTTTTATCAGGAAACCGTGGACCCCGAAGGGGGTTTTTTTAAAACCTCTACAGGGAAATGGGCCGCCGGCAGGCGGCTCGCATCGTAGATTCAATTGATTTCATGCGGGCATCATCATGGCGTATCTGGAATTCATCGAGGGTTCCCTCAAAGGAACCCGTTTCGCCCTCACGGGAAAAACGACGATCGGCCGCCATTCCAGCAACCGGCTCCATGTCAACGACGGCAGCGTAAGCAGGCATCACGCCGAGGTATGGCACAGCGAACACCGCTACGCACTTGTGGACCTGGGATCCGCCAACGGATCTTTCATCAATGGTGAGCCGCTGCACCGGCTTGTTCCACGCCTTCTATACGATAAGGACGAGATTCTCCTCGGCAACAGCAGACTGCGTTTCCATGCCGAGGGCGAACAGCCTCCGGTGAGCGAAAAAGGTCGGAACAACGGAAATCGCAACCCTATGAAGGGGGATTCCTCATTGTCGGTAGTCATGATCCATGACGAAAAGCAGCCGCAGGTGAATGCGACCCTGGATGCCTCCCGTGCAATGCTCTTCGATGCGGCGAATGAGGATCCGGGTCAACTGCTGGCAACCATAAAGAGACTGCAGGCGATGGTCAAGATAGCCATCGATCTAGGGACGGTTCTCAAACCGGCTTCGCTCGCGGAACTCATCATGGAGAGCATCTTCGATATTTTTCCTCAGGCCGACCGTGCATTCATCATGTCGCTAAAAAAGGAGAGCGGAGAACTGCTGCAACTTGCCGCCCGACGGCGGGAGGCTTCCGAGCAGGCCGACAGTGTATTCGTCAGCAGAACCGTTCTCCGCACCGTGGCGGACCAGCGCCGGTCGATCCTCCTCTCGGATGCTCGAAGCGACAGGCGTTTCGCCGAACGGCGGTCGATCGTGGACTTTTCAATCCGTTCGCTGATGTGCGCTCCGTTCATTTGTAAAGATGAGCTTCTGGGCGTCATCGGGGTGGATACGATGTCGCGCCGGCGCGCCTTCACTGCCGACGACCTCGCCATGCTCACCGGAATCGCTTCTCAGGCCGCTATCGCGCTCAAGAACGCCGAGCTTTACGCTACAGTCGCGAATGAAACCCAGATACGGACGCAACTGTCGCGGTATCTCTCCCGCGATGTGGTGGAGGGAGTGATCAGCGGCACAATACCTTTGCAGCTCGGAGGTGAAAAGAAGTGGGGTACCATCCTGTTCTGCGACATCGTCGGGTTTACCGGCATTGCGGAAAACCTTCCAGCGATAGAGGTGGTCGAAAAGCTCAACCGGTACTATGCGCTCGTCACCGAAATCGTGACGCGCAACCGGGGGACTCTCCATAAATTCGGGGGCGATATGGTGATGGCGTTCTGGAATGTGATGGTACCAGATGCGAACGCGTCACAAAACGCCTTGAGATGCGGCCTCGAAATGCAGAACATCATTTTCCATTTCGGAATCCAGCTCGAACACGAGGGACAGCGACCTCTTCACCTAGGTATCGGCTGCAACACCGGTGAATTCGCGGGCGGCAATATCGGCGGAATCCACCGGATGGAGTACACCGTGATCGGCGACAACGTGAATCTCGCCCAGCGAATCGAATCCCTCGCTTCCCGATGGCAGATCCTTGTCGCGGAAGAGACTTTCGCCGACGTAAGAGCACAGTGCTCGGCTATCAGACTTCCGCCTGCACAGGTAAAAGGCCGGAACCATCCGATCACGGTGTACTCCATCCGGGGCATACTCCGGAATGACGGATCGATGCTTTTGACGATTCCCCTGGTGATAATGACACCTGAAGGGGCGATCGCCGGGAGCGGACTGGCGACCGGCTATCGTCAACAGGAAGAAAATTGTGAACTGGATATCGTGTCTGTCGCATCGATACCTCCATGGAACAGCCTCCTAATCCAGTTCGATCTTCCCGAGCTCTCAGTAGCACCCCGCCTCGGGGGGGCCATCCGGTCCGCACTGCGAAAAACGGGCGAAAGCGGCGTGGCCTATACGCAAATCATCCTTTCCGGCCTCTCTGGCGACGATTCCGCCCTTTCACTTTTGAGGCCTAAAACATTAATCGAATCGAGAAAAAGCTGGAGTGAAATGAAAAGGCACTGAACGGAGGGCTGCCGGCAGATACGATCGAACGGTTTCATGTGCTATTGACTGTTTACCTCCTTTTTTTATATATTAATGTATAACAGGTTTCCTGCATGACCTGTCTTTCGCTTCGACCGATCGAAACCTGAACGCATCCCGAATAACGCCTCTAAAAGGAGAGCTGTATGTGTCTGGGAAAAAGCGATTTGATGCTGATCTTCATCGCTTCTCTGGCCGCTATGGGAAGCGCAGAACGGATACAATACGAATTCACGGGTTATGTTACCGCAGTGAATTATCGAAGCCTTGAAGGAGAGCCGTTGGATCCCGTATCGGATCTGGGCATTGCGGAGCCGCCCGATTATCTCAGCAAAGCCTGCAAATACGTTTTCTATATCGACAGCGAACTCGACGGATATAAAATCGACGTCCAGGGAGATACTGCCGATCTCTCCGACGAGGTATTCACGATAGAAACAGACGATACGGCTCATCACCTGAACGTTAACTCGTTTTATTGTGAGTTCGTCGATGAGGGCGATCAGGATGGCATGGTTCTTCCCGATCTCGTTTTCGATCCGGTAAGCGAACTCCATAACGGTATGGAATCCGAGTACCGTCTCTTCGTGGAGGGTGAAGAGCTGCTGAGCATGACCAGGGTGGACATCAATGGCGGTTCTGCCTCTCACTCGATCAGCATTACCGACTACTCCTCCTCGGAATCGAACGCCCCATCTGCTGACGCTTCCGCATCGATCGATGAATGGACTTTCGGAAAAGCTTTCACCGGATATGAATACGTAACCGGTGATGCTTATAAAATTTCTCTGCGCACCTATCTCATCCGCACCGGAAAAATACCCGAACCCGAGCCTGCTCCGGTTCCGGAAGCTCCTCTGCCGTACCTTCTCCTTATCGGGTGCGGGCTGGTACTTCCCGCGTCGATTGTAAGAAAGAAGTCGGCAGGTCGGTAGTCATAATTGAAGCTGGGAAAAACCCGGGTGCCGGAAACACACGAAGTCTCTCAAGCCCTTTTAAAGAGCGGAGCATTCAGTAGTCGGCAGGCTGCAATGGCCGTGACGAAGCGAATATTCTTTCCAGTGCGCCGCGATGGAGTCCTGCAGGCTTCCTCAACAGAAGAGAGCGTTCCACTGAAAACAGCGGTATTTCGCGGAATTGCCGAATCCGCTCAGTTTCCGATATTTCATCCTTGAACCAGATCGAGGCCAGACGAAGCCGCTCGCTCCGGTCATGCAAAATCCGCTCGGGAGCCCAGCCGACCGCGATATCGTATTTCCGTTCCACGAGCGCACGCTCATATTCCGTGATTGCCGCATCTGTCAGGCTGCTCCTGATACCGTTGGCCGAGAGATCGGCAAGCAGTTTTTCTGCGATTTTTCGTGAAACGATGTCGTCAGACCTGAACAATATACGGATTTCGCGCTCAACCGGAGGAGGCACCACGTCGGGAACCGACTGGGAGTCGGTTACGGGAGTACTATCGGTCTCAAGTGCACTCAAAGGCCGTCCTTCGGCTTTCACGACATTTCTGAGCAACTCCGCCGGACGCAGCCTCGATGCGACATATCTCCGGACCTTGAGGTCGTCGTGGCCGCACGAGATGAAATACCGGTCACGCGAGACGACCTCGGCGGTTGCCTGTTTGTCAAGAGTCGCGGCCGCATAGGCGATGTCCCCTGAAGAAACGAGCATGATAGCGTCGTACTTTTTCAGTGAAAACGAAAGAATGGGATTCACGTCAGCGGCAACCGAGATCACGAGGGTGTCGAGGCTGGCGCGGCGCGAAAAGGTTTTCAGGTTGGGAAGAAGCACGAGTTCCTTTGCCGTGATCCGGGCTGGATAGTATGGGCCCAGTTTCATCTGTATGCCCGCGCAGATCCGGTGGGTCGAGATGCGCTCCACCGCGGAGGAATCGGGTTCCGTCAGCCGGAGATAGCAGGTATTCTGATCTACCGCTCCGAAACCCCGAATAACCGCCTCACGCCCCTGGACGAACTCCTTCACCCCTTCCACGTATCGAAACAGCGCCACTCCCTCTGCCGGGTGTTTCTTTACATATGTAGTCCAGGCCTCGATCAGATCAAGCGCGGAAAGGAGCCGTCCCGCGCCGTCGACGACCCGGCCGTTGAGACGGATCTGCACTTTTTTCGGTGAGAAATCGACTATGGACAGTATGGATTCGGCTCCGTCCTGCCGAACCTTGAAAGGATCGACAGTCACGAGCGAAAGAAGTGTTCCGTCGATCCCGGAGCGCTGCGAATAGAGCCTGATCTTACCGCCGGTTTCGGGAAGTATTGTATCGGGCGGCAGTGTATCCGTGAATGCGGAGTCGTCCGAAGCCATGCCCGAATCGCCTTCCGTGTGCTCCTCGATGAAAGCGGACGGCTCGATAGGTGAGAGGAGCGCTTCATGTTCAGGGGAAACCTCTCCGGGGATCATCCGGATCAAGACCCGGCCCTCGACCGTGCTCTTCAATTCTCTAAAGGGATATCTGTCCAGAAACGATCGCAGGGAACTGATGAATTCTACCCGTTGCGCCCCTTCCGAAAAGCTGATGATATACGCGATCGTATCGCCTGCGCGCTCGGAAACCGGAGGGCATCGGACCTCCCTCTCCGTTTTCACGACCTGACGGGGCGAGCAGGCAAGAAACGAAAACCACAGGGAAAAACCGGATAACAGGATCTTTCTCGTCAATCTCATCGTCACTCCTCACACGGGTCCCGAAATCGGGTATTGTGTCGACTGCCACCACCGGAGACGGCTGCCCGTTCGAAGCGGGTAGACCCGCGAACAACAAAAAAGAGAACGTGAACGTTCTAAGTAACCGTTTTGCTCCACCGGCGGAGCCGATGGCTCCTCGTGCGCAATCTCCGAAAGTTTGTTTCTGATGTCGCATGCGCCAGTAAGTAATGATAAAAATAGATGCTTCGAGCTTGAGAATCCACACCTGATATTCTGAAAGCGGTGTATACCACCTGCATGCAGCGTATTGTATACTATACTATGATATTTTGGCCGGACCTTCCTATCCGAACTCTGCCTGAAGCCTTTTCATTCCTTGAGTTTCATAGATACAGGGAGATTCATCCTCTCGCCATGGCTCCCGGATGGAGAGTTGTCCGGGATTCGCACAAGCAGGTCATGAAAAAAGATGGTGAAATAAAAAACCGTGTACATCGAAAACATAGAGGACTGGAATGTTTCGCAGATATCGAGTAGTGAAAATAATTCTCATCGCGGCGGCATCCATTGCAGGACCGGTGCTGCTTGGTGCTTTTCCGGCATTTCTGATCGGAAAATATGTTTGTCACCGATATTTCGATCATTGGGGCGATAAACTGGTCGATCTCGAGAAGAGAGGGCTGCTCTCGAAAGCGTACGGCGCCGGATGGCAGGATGTTCTGACCGAAGAAGCCATGAACAACGTGGCCGACAGCATAATCGAAGGCGGACTCCCGAAAGATACGTCCCGGAACCGCTCGGTGCAGATCGTGAACGGCGTCCTCCTGGACGACTATCCCTCGCTTTCCATCATTCACCGCCTCCGTGAGGTCCGGACCTATACCAACAGCATCGAAATCGTCGATCGTGCCGAACGATCCATCGCCAGTATCCGTACCGATCACTACCGTGCACGCATCGGTGAATTTCCCTCCACACTCGTCACCGCGCTTCTGGCCGCGGAAGATGGGAATTTCCGGACGAACCGCTACGGTTTCGAGTTCGACAGTTTTATCCGGGCGGCGCTTCGTTCCGCTTTCGAGCTGGCTACGTCCTTTAAAATATCGGTTCCAAGGGGAACCTCGACCATCACCCAGCAGGTCGCCAAACTTTTCATCTCCCGTCTTGACGAACAGGGGTTCAGAAGGGTTAACAAGTCGGTCGACCGTAAAGCGAGGGAACTGCGCATCGCGGCTGCGCTCCGAAAGTTGTACTCATCCGATGACATTCTCGAAGTGTACTGCAACCACTGCGTGACAAGCGACTACGGCATGATCGGTTACGCGGATATCGCCCGCGGGCTGTTCGGCAAGAGGCTCGCGGAGCTCAGCGACGCGGAATGCGTATACCTGGCGCGGATGGTTAAATGGGGACGGAACATCAGGTCGAAAATTATCCTTCAGTGCCGCATCGACATGCCCAGAATGGGCTCGGCGCTCGGGTGGAACCGGGAAAAACAGCAGTCGATTCTCGCGGAGCTCGACTCTATCACTTTCAGGAAGCCGCAGCGTTTTCAGGGAAGCCACAGCACACTGATCGACCTGGCAAACGAATTCTGGTTATTGACCCTGGACAAACTGGGGCGACCCCGGAGCCAGATCGATCAGATGAATCTCATCGATCCTAACTCGCTGATACGGAAAAAAGGAAATCTGCGCATTAAACTCACGATCGATTCGTATCTGCAGAAAAATCTCGAACATATGGTGGACGGCCGGGGTTACGGTCCCGACACCACCATAATCGACGAGGTTCGCATCGGCAGCAGCGGAGCGAAGGTCATGGTAAGCAAGCCGCCCCGCGACACTCTCCGCGCACGTCACGTGCTCCTGGAACCCATCGATTTTCACGAACCCGGATCCGCATACCTCACGAGCCTCAATGCCGGCGACACAGTGTTCACCAACATCCGTTACAACAAGATCCGAAAAGGGGAATACAGGAGAAGCGAGTTCCATTACGTACGCAGACCGGTCATCGTGAACGGACAGTATTTCGCCTATGCCATCATGAGTTCTCGTACCGGTAAACTCCTCGCGTACTACTCGAAGGACCGCATCGGCTCCCGTCTGGCCTGCCTGCTGAAAAACCGGACTCCCAACGGTTCATCGACCGTCAAGCCGATCTGCAATGCGCTCAATTTCGACATGGGAACCTTCGCTCCCAATTCGAAATGGACCGATACCCTCGCCGTCACGGACGATGTTCCCTGGAAACGGGAGTTCCATGTGGAGAAAGGGAAAACTACCGGCGTGCTGTATGCGCAAAGCTCTGTGCGGGGAGTCGTTTATCAGGTGCACAATCACGATGACGTGTTCGATGGGTGCCGATACGTCTTCGATCATCTCAACAGCTCCAACAATATCCTGGGAGCGGAGACCATGTATCGGCTCAACCGCAGACTCTTCACCCCGGAAGGAGAGATAGCCCCGGACGCGTTTCCCATCGTGCAGCTCTTTTCGAGAATCGGATCTTTTTCGCGGATCAGGGATTCGCTCCGGCTTACATCGGTTACCGGAGTGCGCGTTTACAAGGAACTTGCCCGAATCGTCGGGGTCGATACCGATTCGACCATTTCCATCGGTAAAAAGGTACCCCTTTCCGACAGCATGTATTCCGTTTCATTGGGAGCGCTGGAAATGACGCTCTACGAGCAGATGCATCTGTATAACGTTCTTTACAACAACGATATCATCGAACGCCCGGCCGAACACCCTTCCCTGGTCATCGAATCGATCGTGCTCAACGGAGATACGGTCGTCTGTCCAGACACCATCAGGCGGTACCATCCTTTTTCAGACATCAACTCTCTACGACCTACCTGGCTCGGCATGCATCTGCGGCTGGTCAGCAACAGGTACGACGGCCTTTCGGACTACGACATAGCCTATCCCGCCGATTCCACGCTGGAATTCGATCCCCCGTCCGACAGCGCGTTTTCTCCGGACGCCTTTACCGTCGAAAAACCCATGTCGAATTTCGCGAAGAGTGGAACCACCGACGACGTCATCAGACCGTTCAATGTCGACGCTTCGAGCAGGAAAAGAACCAATTACGGCATGTGGAACTCCGTGCTGCGTCTCGATCTCTCCAGGTTCTCCGGTGGCGGCACTCCGGAGATAGAGGATGTCACCCTCGCCTGCATAGGAGAGTGCAATGAAAAGTATACCGGTCCCCGCGACGGAAA
>CAZGVZ010000073.1:8615-11180 GCA_964529145.1 uncultured Fibrobacteraceae bacterium
GGAAAGACGCTCCATAAATTTCTATCGACAGGACTTCTCAGAGATGCGGGAGTAAAAACCACCGGGCCGGGGTTTTTTACCCTTTACGAACGATATCTCCGTTCGGTTCCTCCAGACGAAACGTTCTGCCGGGAAAAAGGCCCTGAAACGACAGAAGGTACCTCGGAGGACGGAACGGTTCCGGTATCCGGAATCCCTGACCGGCCCGCGGAGACGGATGGTACTGCCTGGTAACCGGCCTAGTAACGGTACCCTGCGGTCATGCCGAACTCCCCGTCCGAGAGGTACGCATCGAACGAAAACGGCGAGATGACGATACCTCCTCCCCCGGTGAAGTAATTGGCATTCTTCAATACGTTGATTCCTTCGGCAACCGTTTTCGGTTGCCTGGCATAACCGAGCCGCAGGATCACCCTGTCACGTATGATTGCGGCCATTCCGCCGCGGAATACGGATCTGTTCTTCATTTTCCTGTCGAAAAGGCCGAGCAGTTCAAGGTCGACAGGGAATTCCAGGGTGATCGCTTCACCGATAGCCGCATGATAGAGGACTCCCATCGAGAGTGTCCGGTACCTGCCGGCCAGCCACCGTCGTTTCGAACGCTCCTCTTCGCGATACCCATATTTTCTGCTCAATAAAGTGACCGTATCGGATCCCGCGATCGAATCTCCCAAAGCGGAATCGGCGTGAACGAAACGGGGGCGTCCCTTTATCCATTCATAACCGATCACATTACGCATCGAGAGCCCGAAATCGAGCCGTTCGAGGATCTCGGGTTGAAAGAAGCCGATATCCAGAATGAATCTGCGGTCTGAAGAGACGTGCCGGAATCTCTCAGTCGAGCTGTCGACCGCCACCCTGCCGACCGTTTTTCCGGACGCGTCGAGCGCGATCCTCTCCTCAAGAAAGCTGCGCGACCGGTAAGTATCGAGATTCATCCATTCGTAACGCAGATTCATTCCGAAATCGACCGCTCCCTGGGAACCGGCCTGCTCGAAGATCTGTCCTGAAAGGTTGAGCGCGATCTCGTTCCGGCGAATGCCCCCGTCTCCGGATTGGTAACGGTAAAACCATCCTAGCGCTCCCTTTCCGCTCACGTATCCGAAGGCCAGAGGAAGAACATGCCTGCCGAACAGCGAATCCCTTCCGTAACCGATGGCAACCGCGCCTTTTCCAAAAGAAAGCGTAGAGAACAGAAGGGCCGGATTGTGGGTTGCCGACGAGATATCACCTGGCATCGCCAGTCCTGCATCCCCCAGGCTTTTTTCCCTGGCGCTGTAAAAACTCCTTTGCGCCATGAAGAACAGGTCCGGCTGCGACTCGGGAGATGCCGCCCTGCAATAAATCCCTGCCATAACCAGGGCGACAGCCATCCTGTATGTCATGTCGTCGTCTCCCTCCGCCGCTCAGCTTGCCTCAATTGCGGGAGGAAACCGCGGTTCTTACGGCCTAATCTTCTTTTCCCGAAGTCTCCACGAAGGCCTTTGAGTTCGCAGATCTGCCAATCGAGTTCGGGTCGTGTGCGCACTCCCAGTCTCCGAAAAACTTCTATGGGAGGACACCAACCCTGAATCGCATGCTGAAGAAGAAAGCCGGCGACAACCATTGGAAGAACCAGCCATTTTCTGCTGAAAAACGCACCCAGGAGCAACCCTGCGAGCGCCAGGGATGCGGCATTCGCTTCGAGCGTTCTCTCCATATCCCACCTCTGCGTCAGCTCTTCGATCTTTTCTGAGATTGAATCTTTGGGTTTTCCCTTATATGTGGCCATCTCCCGGAAGATCTTCCGATCGATCCGGGCGTTTACCTCTTCAGGAGTATGCCTCCGGACACGATCTTCCCTGAAAAAACCAAACATACCCGCTCCTTTCCTTAAACCTGACCCGGATTAACCGGATTTAAGGCACGATACCACGGATTTGCTCAACTGATGCAGCAGAACATTCTGCCTTAAAAAGCCGGAATATTCTGATTGAGGCCTGAAAATACTCCTAACATCACCTGAACATGGAACCGGATCGTATCCTGAGAAAGCAAAATAGCTGCCAAAAAAAGGAGATTCAAGTGAAATTTCGGAGGTCCGGGTATCGAACTCATCACTGATACACTTCGCCGGGTGTTCACTGTCCGTTCGCGTGCCGGCCAGCACCCGTGGAGTTCAGGCTGCTCTATGCACGAGGTTTCTCCTCTCCCGGCGGAGAGGCGCACTCCCTCGAATCACCGCCTTGAATCAGGCACAACCGATCGATGAGTTCCTGTTGCCCACGGACAATCTTCCGGCGCGCAAGTGAGATTGGGAACCACTCCGCCCGGTCGATCTCGGGCACCGTGAGACGCCATAGGCGCTGCGGGTTGGGATTGGTCGGAACGTACTTGGCCACCTTGGTCGCCATCGATATCCGGCCTTGAGGCTCGCCATAGGCTGGCACCCAATGCGTGGTGTTGTTGGGAGCTCCCATCGTGGTACCCCAGATGCTACGCCCCGGCGCACCCAGCCCCTGCATGGCCTGCAGGAGGACCATCATCCGGGCCCACTCGGTGGCGTAGGCCTGCCGGCAGGCCCCT
>CAZGVZ010000074.1:0-245 GCA_964529145.1 uncultured Fibrobacteraceae bacterium
CCCCCCCGATTACTCCTACCTTCATATAATCGATGCTGACCGTAGTGGCGGGATCGAGGATCTTTCCGTACTTGCTCTCGATCCATCCGATCGTATCTGCAAAGCCGACCCGGCACCATGAATCTCCTTCGTACACCAACGGCAGCAGTTGTCCCCTCTTCGTCATACCGAGAATGGGTGCGTCATGGCTTAGAAATTCCAGGACTCGGGCGGGAAACCGCACCTGGAAGTAGCGCTGGGTCATT
>CAZGVZ010000074.1:264-3120 GCA_964529145.1 uncultured Fibrobacteraceae bacterium
AGGCTCTTCCTCGTTTCCGACCGAGGTAGGCAGTTCGGGAAGGTTCGGCTGAGTGAACCAGGATCGCAGGAGGGACTCCTTTTTTTCGGATGGCCGGTTTTCACGAGCTGAAGGACGTGTTGTGGCCGGGCGGTGAGCCTGAGGCGCCTTCGGAACCTGACGGGGAGCGTTCACCGCCACTGCGGAATGACCGCTTTCCTGTTTTTTTTCGGAGACTGAGCTTGTGGCGGGAGTTATCCCTGCTGTGGAAGCGGAAGATTCAGCCGTCATCTTCCTGGTTACGGTATCCGCGGAAAGAGCGATCTCTTCCTTCTGATCCGCAGTATCCGTCGGGAGCTGTTCCTCGACTACGGCATTCGGATCGAAAATCCGCACTTGGGAAAATTCGATCCATCCGTTTGCATTCTTGAACCGGATATTGTACCAGGTATCACGAATCCCGAGAATGGGGTATCGCTCCCCCTTCTGGGTCAGTCCAATGAAATTTGCGTTGGTGCTTGGAGCGACGTACACCTTGGCATAGAAACTGGTAACTTCAATCTCTTTCTGACCGTAGGAGGTTCCCGGTAAAAGAATCAGAAAGAGATTGATATTGAGGATGAGTACCGGAAGCCTCATGAAACCGGCTATCCTTCTATACTTCATCCACCTCCGCCATCGAAGGAACACGGTTTTTCTGGATATAATAAAAGACTCCACCCAAGGTACCGCCTGCAAGAAGAAGGAGGAAAATGACCGAACCAATCGAAACTCCACCTTGTTTATCAACGATTTTACCCGCTCTTCTTTCGATCCATCCGATTCTACCATCAATTTTCACCTTATGCCATGATTCTCCGTCATATATCAGTTCAAGGTACTCGCCTTTCTTGACCTGCTTGATGATTTCCGACTTCGGATCGAGTTCCTGATAGATTTTCGCAAGTGGTTCTTCCACATAGAGATATTGTGCAGCCTGAACTCCCCCGACAGTGGCAAATACCGCAATCATGACAGCGAGTGATAAACACCTCATTTATTGTGCCTCCTTCTGATGGTTATAGACTAATCCCTTTAATATACTGATTAAACCGGTATAATGATCCATTTTCGGAAAAACTGAGCCGCACCTTCAAATACCAGACCGATTCGAGAGGAATGTGACCCATTCCCTTGAGACGAGCGGCATCTTTTTCTGTGGTGACGAATCCTTTCGAATATAATTCACGCAATGAGATAAAATCATGTTCTGAATAGCGGTGATGATCCGGGAAAACGATCTTCCGGCATGGCACGATGCCGAGATTCGATAGCAAATTGAAGAAACGGTCAGGCCGGGCGATCCCAGACAGCGCCGCCGGCCGGCTGAGTGGAGGACGATCGGCGACTTCACCGGTTCCGACATTTACCCAGCCCTGCGGCTTCATCGTCGCAAAGAGCGGTTCCGATGAGGGAAAGAGTCGCAGAAGCCTGTCGGCAACCGAATGCGTCGATTCGTGAACACCCGCGGCATCGATAAACATCAGGAGATGTGCGCGGGAAAGTGCGTCTAAAGATTCCCTGAGATACCCCCGCGGAAGGAGACGGTCCGAGAGCACGGTATCGTGCACGCATACGATATCGAGATCACGCGCGATTTTTCTATGCTGAAATCCATCATCGAGCAGAAATACCGCGGTCCGGTCCATCCGCTCTTTTAATCCCAGAGCCGACCGGTACCGATCGGCTCCGATTCCAAGCCATGTCTTAGGATATGCGCTACGAATCATCGCAGGCTCATCGCCGACAAGCTCCCAATCCACTCTCTCTTCCGGTGAAACCCGGACAGGACTCTTTTCGGTCCGCTTATACCCGCGGGACAGAACCGCTATCTGGTGCATCGGCTCCAGAAGTTCGACAAGAAGCATTATCACCGGTGTCTTGCCGCTTCCCCCCGCCCGTATCCCCCCTACACTTATCACGGGGCGATCTATTCTGTGAATCTCCGCGCGCCGGCGGTCGTATCGGCCATTTTTGAACCCTACCGCCGCAGCATAGAGCGCTGAAGCCGCCCCGGCCACCGGTGAACGCGCGATCCACGACGGCAGCGGAGATTCGAAAGATTGACCGAAAGCAGGCATATGTCATTGTCCCTGGTAGACGACCCTGATCACCCTTGGATGGCCCGCAAGATCCCTGAAGTACGCCAGACCTCCCCATAAGGGAGGTGTAAAAATGAATTTCATCGCGCTGTCCTGATCACTCCCGATTTCGCAATACAACGCTCCGCCCGCCTTGAGATATCCCGGCGCTTCACGTGCGAACCTGCGGTAGAACGAGAGCCCGTCCACACCGCCGTCAAGGCTTCGGTAAGGCTCGAAGCCGCGAACCGATTCGTCGAGACCGGCGATCTCCCCCGTCGGAATGTAAGGCGGGTTGCTGACAATGAAATCGAAACTCCGTACGGTCGAAACAGCGGAAAAACAGTCTGCGCAGCAAAGCGATACCGCGTCGGAACGGAGATTGAGAAGGGCTACCGCGAGCGCATCAAACGAAATATCTATTCCGACCGCTCTCCATGCGGGGCGTTGTTCCGTTAGAATGCACGACACGGCTCCCGACCCCACTCCCACTTCGGCGAACAGCGACTCTTTCCCTGTCTCGAAATCCAGCACGGTCTCAACCAGTCGTTCGGTATCGGGCCGAGGGAGAAGCACTGCCGGCGTCACCTGGAATTCCCGGTCGAAAAAATAGGTCACGCCCAATATGTAATCGAGCGGCTCGTGACGCAGGCACCTCTCCACGATTTTCTGAAGGTGCAGGTACACGGAAGCACCCAGATCTTTTTCCGTGTCCAGGTAGAGGCTGTTTCTGGTGCAACCGAGAAGGAAACAGATG
>CAZGVZ010000074.1:3130-11132 GCA_964529145.1 uncultured Fibrobacteraceae bacterium
ATAAGGCCGGGCGAATTCACCCAGCACCGGAGCTAGCCGTTCGACCGTTTCAGAAATCGCTGCCCTGGAAGTGATCATAAATACGTTCCTTCCGAAAAGATACATCTTTGGCTTTCCTGTTTTTCGCTTTTACATGCAACTATATTTGCATAAAACCGAAATTCAGAGTCCTCATCCGGTCCGGTAAATCGTGGTGGTCAGGGAGAGCGTCCCTCAGTGGTTCCCGAATCCAAATGGAGACAAGGGCTTCCGTGTGGGCGTTCGACTTCCGTTCGGGAGGGGGATCGCGTCGTATATCGAAACAGGTCAGGAAAACTGAAACAACAATGGGATCCGGAAAAAGACCCAAAATAGGATTCATTACCCACGCTAATGCCCGCGACCGCGGGGCGCAATCGGGAACCGCCTATTACACTCCCCTTCTACTGAACGAGCATTGCGGCGAAGTCTTCCATATCGACAACCTGATCCCCGCATTCATCCGTCCGGAATATATCCTGAGGCACTGGTTCGCCCGGAAAGCCTATCTGCTCTTCATCGAATTTATGAAAAGCAGATTCTGGCGCATTCTGGGTAAACGGTACGATCTGCGCATGTCGCCAAACGCCTCCCGTTTCTGCGCGCTCCGGATCGAATCGGTTCTGAATAAAATCGATTGCGATCTCCTCTGGGTCGAAAAAAGCTGCGTTTCTCTCGCGTACCTGGAGACCGCCATTCCCGTCATCTATGAATCGGACGCGACCTTTCACGCCATGATCGATTATTACCCATGGTTTACCGGGCTCTCGGAAAGCGCGGTCCGGAACGGTGAGGCGCTCGAGCGCGCCGCGCTCGAGAAAGCGGCGGCGGTGATCCTGACGGCGGACTGGGCCAAAGAGTCCGCAATCCATGATTACGGAATCGCGGAGAGTAAGATCACCATACTTCCCTCCCCCGCCAACTGGGACCGGATCCCTGAACGCGCGTCGGTTTTACGGAAGAAGAAACGCGACGCGTGCAATCTGCTGTTCCTCGGCGTGGACTGGGAACGAAAGGGAGGGGACACCGCGGTGGCCGTCGTGGAAGAGCTCAACCACAGGGGAACCCGGGCGATTCTTTCCGTGTGCGGATGCACCCCCCCAAAACGGTATTCGGGAAACCGCCACATGAAACTTTACGGATATCTCGATAAAAACAACGATCACGACCGGCAGGTCTGGGAGCGTCTCTTCACGGAATCCCATTTCTTCATACTGCCCACCAGGGCCGAATGCATGGGCATCTCGTTTTCCGAAGCCGCCGCGTTCGGACTTCCGGTAATCGCGACCGACACCGGGGGGGTATCCACGGTTGTCAAGGACGACCGTAACGGATTCCTGTTCCAGCCGGAAGATTCGCCTGCCGCGATAGCGGGAAGGGTCGGGGCCCTGTGGAAAGATGAGAACCGGTATGAGGCCATGCGGAAGGAATGCCGGCTTTTTTTCGAGGAGAAGCTCAGTCCCGAAGCGTGGGCACGCTCGGTGAACGCGATCATAGCCCGGCTTGCGGATTGACATTTCCCTGTGCGGGAATGCCGGAGAAAAGTTCGTATTTGACCGGTTCGAATGTCTCGGCGAAACTGCACTCCACCCCGTAACCGGCGACGCGGTGGTGATCGAGGAACGAATCGATCCAGACGCGTCCTCGGTTGCCGATTTCCGAACGGTAACACTCAAGACTCCTTCGCTTGAGATCGATCGCCTCAGAAATATCGGAAAAGAAAATTCCGTTGAACGGGGCGCCGGGCTGATACCAGTTGCTCCGGTACATAAGCACGCAGGGAACATGGCGCGAGGCAACGATGGTGATTTTCGAAGCCGCTTCATGATCCGTGTTCAAATCGCATCTCCAGTGCGAAAACACGATCGTTACCCGGTGTTCGGCGATGAACTGCTCGATGCGCCGCATCAATCCTACATCGTAGGAAAGCGTTCCAATGTCCCTTGAATCACCGCCGATATCGGCCAGCTTCAGGCCTATGACCGTCGCAGCCTCCTCCGCTTCCCGCCTGGCTACACTGCCGGGGCGATGGATCGAGCGGAGTTCGTAATGGGTTTCGGAATTGGTCAGGATCAGTCCGTAAACGGTATGCCCCTCACGTGACAGGCGCGCAATGGTTCCGCCGCAACCCAACTCGATATCGTCATGGTGCGCTCCTACGGCGAGAATGTTCATACGTCCAATCCAATGAAAGGAAAGGGATCCGTGGATGACTTTTCAACGTACACTCGGCGCATCCAGGCGACGGTCCTCCGTATTCCCTCCTCGAGGGGAACGAGGGGGTTATGACCGAGCACTCCGGTCGCTTTACCGATATCGATCCTTTTATCGCGGGTGGTAAACGGTTCCTCACGGGCATATACGACAAGGGAATCGTCCCTGCAGCACTGAGCGAGCACGAGATCCGAAACCTCTTTCATCGTATGGCTCCTCGCTCCCCCGATGTTAAACACTTCTCCGGGATGAAAAACCTCTGCGAACATGGCGAGAGTGGTTACCGCATCTCTGATGAAAATGGAACTTCTGCGATGATCCAGATACACGGTATACGGCTTGTCGAGAAGCGCACAATAGGCGAACCTGCAGATAGCGCTTCGATATGGGGTAAAGAACTCACCGGGTCCGTAGGTATTGAAAAGCCTGACCCTGACCGCAGAAACCCCGCTCATCGCGGCAGCGTTGAGGATTTGAAGTTCGTTGACCCATTTGCTGATCGCATAATCGTTGAGCTGCCTGATCTCCTGCCGATCCATAAGATCCTCGGTCATCGTGTCCACTGCGTCTCCGTAAACTTCCGACGAACTTGAGAATACGAGTCTGAAACCGAGCCTCTCCTGCAGCCTGAGTATATTCTTCGTTCCGATCACATTGGACCGCCACATCTGCTCGTAATACTCTTCTCCGTTCCATCGTCCGAACTCCGCGGCGAGGTGGTAGACCAGATCGAACCTGTGTTTCTCGAAAATCATGGATAGCTGCCGGTACTCGGCGACATCGCACCGCACGTGCCGTTCATCACGGCAATGAACCAGATCGCATGTCCATACGTCGTGACCTTTCGCGCGGAGTAGGTACGAAAGAACCGATCCGATTGTTCCGCAGCCTCCGGTGACAAGAATATCCATAGGCGCGCACCCTTATATTCGAAGACAGAAGACTTTTCTCACGCCACAGCCGGTTCGAAACACTGCCGGATACGTCCACGCCTGACAACCTCAACGCCTCGGACTTCTTACGGTTCCACACCGCCCGCAGGCTTTGACGGTATGAGCAGAAGAACGGGCCGCCTGAAAGGGCAACCGGAACAGGCGCAAACGTCCGGAAAAATGATAGTCTGTCGATTTCCGACTTTTGCCGGGTGGAAACCCGGCCGTTTCGGGGTTTCGAAGACACCGGAGGATCGTTCGAGGACCGGCTCTCTTTTTTTTACGGAGAATATAGCTGTTGATGCCCGATGAGTCAAGAGCGTCACGACACTCCCACTTACGATCGATCCCTTTCCCGCCCGCAGCCGGAGACTCAGGCTTCTGACCGCCCCGTGCCCGATATATTTTACACCTTGATCGGACGATTGATTCACGATGAAATGCCAAGCGGTACGGCAATAACGGCGCAATGCGCCGGATACCTTACGCTTAAGAGCGAAAGACAATCGCCCGATCCGGGTTGCATCAGGATGCACGGGTGATGTTTCCCGCCGATCGGATCACGGCGACAGGAATGTTACGACGTACCGATTGACGATAACCTTGGTTCATTCATGTCGTACACACCTGACCATGTTCCGCGTCAGGATCTGCAGTGCCCTGTACAGAGCATTACCGCCGCTGCTGCCGATATCCATGCCTGATAACCTCTCAGCACAGGGAAAGGAGCATCTCAGTGTCGCTGGTCTCGAACGTCGTTTTATTGACAAAAAAAATTGCCGCATGCTCGTACAATGGAATCGGCAACCTGTACTCACGTGCTTTTCTCAACAGACTTTCACCGGAATTCCTGTGGATCGAGGCGACCGACCGCTGCAACTCAAGATGCTCGTTCTGCAACATCTGGAGAAAGCGTCCAATCGGGGAACCGATGTCTCCGTCCCGGTTCGAAACCATGTTGAAGGATCCTCTGTTTCGCAATCTGAAAGCGATTGTCGTGTCGGGTGGGGAGCCCACTCTCCGAAACGATCTCGACGAGCTCCTGGCGGGGATTCACAGCTCCTTGCCGAACGCGGGGATCGTCATCAACAGCAACGGCATTCTGGCGGACCGGCTTGTCGAAACAGTGAAAACGGCCCTGGAATCGGGTATGTCGGTCCATACAGGAATTTCACTGGACGGAATCGCCGAAAGGCACGACTCGGTACGAGGAGTCGAGGGTGTTTACGCGAAGGTGAACCGGGCACTCCGGGAATTGGCCGCTCTCAGGAACCTCTACGGCGAGCGGCTCGACATTTCCGTGGGATTTGTCCTCTCGGACGCGACAGCGATGCACCTTTGTGCGGTGAAAAGGTATGCCCAAGACAGGGGGATCGGTTTCAACCTGCAATGGTACAGTGAAGCCTCCTATTACGCGAATACCGGGTCAGCTCTTCTCACCCGCAACCCTGTGGTGGAAGAAGTGCTCGACAGGCTTCCACCCGCCATACTCGTCGAGAGGGGAAAACGAGCGCTCAATGGAAAATCAATCCGGTTTTCCTGTTTCTCGATGTACACTTTCTGTGTGATAAAATGCAACGGCGACATGGTTCCGTGCTTCAACTTGTGGGATACGAAAATCGGCAACGTCCTCGAGGAATCACCGTCACGTATCTGGATGGCGGAGAGAGCGCAAAACGCAAGGAAGCTCGTACGGAACTGCGAAGGCTGCCTGTGCACCTGCGCCCAGAACTGGAGCTTCCAGGCGAGTTTCTTTCCACGCGTACTCTTCAACCTTCGCCATCCGGGTGAACTGTTCAGGAAATTGAGAGTTCTCCGATGACTTCTGCACTGTCCTTCTCCTGAAGTCCCGAAAAGACACCGGTACTTGTCCAGTAATGCCTGAAAACAGCTTCCTCGGTAAAGTGACCCGATGCCTGATAATATCTTTTATCTAGAAAGGAAAACGGATGCTCGCTCTGTTTGTTCTTCAGGAGAACCGGATACATGTTCTGCCCCGTGAACCAGTCGAGGGGAAACCGCGTCAAAGCCCTCTCGATCAGATCCGGATCGAAGATGTCCCTGAAAAAGCATGTCAGACAAATCGTCACATGAGGCGAAAATTCGCAGGAATTGGCAAGGAGGAATTCCCGCTGGTGCGCCGGCCTCTCCTCGTGCACGCTCAATGCCTGACGGCTGCCGCCCGAAATCCATCCAATCAGGTCGCTCGGTTCCCTAAGGAAAAGAACGTCGGAGTTCATGGTGATGACTCTTTCGGTCCCCGAAAGCAGTATGTTGTCGAACAATTCCATCGCGTTGACGATACGTCGCCTGTAATTTCGTGAAAGGGTATACGCTGCCAGTAACCGGTTCATCTCGGCGTCCGCCCATTTCCTTTCGATGATTCTCACCCCCCTGAGATGTTCCCGCAGCATCGAGGCATCGGATGAAGTCAGACTTCCATCGTCATGGACGACGACCGCGATGTCGTCGAAAAACCGGAGAAAGGATTTTACCGCAGTCACATACATGAAAAGATGGTGATGGGCGGTCAACGTGTGAAGCTCGACTCCGGCATGCGGATTGCATCTGCGTGGGGGAGTGTTAATAACCGCAAGGAAGGTTCTTTTGAGACTTTCTCTGTTCCGAAACCGTTGCCGGCGCACGGTATGCTCCGCTCGCGCCTCTTTCACAACGTTCACCAGAACCGCGACAAAGGGTAAACGGCGGAAACCGGGGGAATTCCGGTACGCGTTCTTTGCGAGAAGATACAGGCTTCTGGTCATCGAATCTCCTTCCGGATTTCCGCCTCCGGGGCATTCTCTTACAAGAACCTGATCCGGGTGGAGCGTCCGGCCCGATAGGGATCCTGTCATTCAGGCGCGCTGGTACTTGGCCCTGTAACCGAATGCAAAAGTCTCAGGCCGCTTCGGGGAAAATATAACGGCGACAGGAAAAAAGCACCTGTTCTTTTTTCATCATGCGACCTTGGGTCTCGCCTGAAATAGTGTTCCTGGAATATCTGAGAAGGATGGAACGGAAGGAAATACACTCATGCCGGGCATATCGAAACATGAGTGACATCGATCGGTTTTTGCGCCTCTTCGATCCGCCCGGAGCCACAAAAATCGCCTGCTGCAATAGTGTTTTTATCATACCATGAAACTACGGAAGTTGCAAGCGAAAATCCGATCCGGAGAATGCCGGACCCGGATTCATGAGGAAAGCATCACCCTGCGGATGAAGCTCCCGCACACCGCTTTCACTCGCTTCCCCTGGAATATCGGCCGTTCCGTAAAAGGAGTCCCGGCCTCATGAAAGCGCCCGGGAACGACCAGTTTCAATCCACTTCCCTCCCTGATGTTATTTTATACCGGAAACCGAACCGATGCCTCATTTCATAGGTATACCTGAGACGAGAGTCGATATCCCGATCCAAAGGATGGCGATAATGAAGTCATTTTCCTTCTCGCTTTTGATCATGTTCGCAGCTGTGACCTGCAGCAGTGAAAAAATGGATTCAACTGCCGGACTGCCTTTTTTTCGTCAGGAATGGAACCGTACCTTTCATCTCCGGACAACGGAAACCGGAGAGGTCATATCCATAGGAGCGGTATTCAGCGACGGGATGAGAATTTATGTTTATGATCTCGCACAAGGATCAGTGATAACCCTGGATTCAACCGGCGGGGTCGCCGATTCCGTCCGGCTCGAATCCATCGGCAGAAACAGCTATGCCGGTGACGATTTAGTGGCCATGGATTCGGTTTTCATCTTCCTCAACGGCGTGGACCGCAGGCTCGAATTTTTTGACCGTACAACAGGGAAACATCTCAAATCCGTGCCTCTGCCGGCCGATTTGATGAGCGGAGCGAAGAAGCGTTCACATCGTGTAGTGAACCGCCTGTTTCTCGAAGGTGAAACGCTCCTCGTCGGCAACGAGTATCGTCTGGTACCGTTCGATCCCTCGCTGGGCAAGCGTATTCACGGAAAAACGGTCCTTACGGCCGCGGCGAGCGAAAGATTGATCTACATGGGCAATCGGGTGATCGTCGAAAGGAGCGGCAAGCTGATCGATCGCCTGCAAGGCGCTGAATACCTTGTACCCTCCACCCATTTCCCCGTCCCCGGCAAGAGGTTTTTCATGCTCGGAAGCAGGATTTTCGCGCTCGATGCCGGAAAAGACTCATTGATGATCGCTGAAATGAGATGAACCTCTTCCCGGTACAGAACCGTCCGGAACGCCGCATCGCCTTTCTCCTGCTGCTTTCGGCGCTTCACGCCTCCGATGAGGTGCGGCCCGGTCTCGATTCCCTTTTCTCTCGCGGGGACAGCTCGATCGCGGTCACCTGGACTCCCGATTCGGTCAATACGCGGCTTGACTGGTATCACACGTACGGTACCACCTGTACAGGAGCGGATTCGATCTATCGCCGCTGTGACTTCATCCCGGGGAAAACATACCGCAGTGTCGCTTATTCTTACGGAGGGGAGGACGGTTGCGAACTGTTCCGGAACAAGCTGGAACGGGGATTCCTCGCTGGCTCCCATATGTGCCATTATGAAAGCTTCGGTGACCCGAGCGCCGCAGTCGCCGGTACAGACTGTTCGGGATTCGTCTGCCATCTTTGGGGAGTGCCGAGAGTGAGTACCAAAATTCTACAATCGGGGTACCTGCCCCTCGACCGTGGACAACTTGATGCTGGAGACATTCTGGTAAAACCGGGTTCCCATGCGGTGGTCATCATCGAAAAGGAGGACAGCACGCGGTTTCTGATATGGGAATCGACCAGCGTGGTGAATGGATGCCGGGAACGATTGATCGATCTTTCGGATACTTACTGGGACTCATACCATCC
>CAZGVZ010000075.1:0-1436 GCA_964529145.1 uncultured Fibrobacteraceae bacterium
GCACTGTTTCTTTTAACCGCTTTCGGCCGTGGGGCAGGACAGCAACCTCGGGCGACGCCCGACTGTCTTTTCGCGGGCGGTATCATTGCCATTCTTGAAGCGTAAGGAGTCCAGTGCTTCGCACTGTTTCGGTTATACCGACTTGGCCCGCTCAAGCCAGACCACGGCTTTAGCCGTGGTAGTGATTCAATCCCACAGGCAAATCCAGGAGGGGATCCAGATGACGACATACGAAAAGAAGGTGAAGATCGTGGCAACGCTCGGCCCGGCGAGCGCCTCGCCGGAAGTGATTCGCAAGCTCGTTCTCAATGGCGTGAATGTATTCCGTCTCAATTTTTCTCACGGGGATCATCGGGTTCACGGGAGCGCGGTCGCTGCGGTCAGAAACGCATCCGCCGAAACCGGAATCGAAACCGGCCTACTTGCCGACCTCCAGGGTCCCAAGATCAGGACCGGATCCACTCCGGATAACGGGCCGGTATACCTCGAGACCGGTTCCATGGTGAAGATAACCTCGCGGAAGGTCGTCTGTACCGCCGGGATAGTTTCGATAGATTACGGCAGAGTTGCGGAAGAGATCGAAACCGGACAGCGGGTCATGATCAACGACGGGGCAATACAGCTTACGGTCCGTGGAAAGGAACCGAATGGGGATCTCATCGCGAAAGTCGAGGCGGGAGGGATTTATTCCTCACGCAAGGGAGTCAATTTTCCCGATGTCGAACTGTCGATTCCATCACTTACCTCGAAGGATCGCAGGGATCTGGCGTTCGTCATGGAAAACGACTTTCAGTTCGTGGCACTGTCTTTTGTCAGAAAGGCGGATGATGTCATTGCGCTCCGGAAAATCCTGCACAAAAGGCGACCCGATCTGAAAATTATCGCTAAGATCGAAAAACCGGAAGCTGCACGACGCATCGAAGGCATTCTCGAATGTTCCGACGGAATCATGGTC
This sequence comes from uncultured Fibrobacteraceae bacterium, assembly GCA_964529145.1. Taxonomy (GTDB): domain Bacteria; phylum Fibrobacterota; class Chitinivibrionia; order Chitinivibrionales; family Chitinispirillaceae; genus JAFGNB01. The sequence goes on from CAZGVZ010000075.1 coordinate 956, forward strand.
GCGCGCGGAGACCTTGGAGTCGAAGCGACCCCATTCGTTGTACCCGTCCTCCAGAAAGAACTGATTGAAAAAGCGAACAGCGCAGGAAAAATCGTGGTCGTGGCGACACAGATGCTCGAATCCATGACAAAGCAGACGATACCCACAAGGGCCGAGTCCACTGATGTCGCCAATGCGATCGTTGATGGAACGGATGCGATCATGCTTTCGGGAGAAACAGCGGTGGGGACATATCCCGTCGAGGCGGTAAACACCATGTCGCGGATTGCTCAGGTCGTGGAAAACAGTCGTTTCATTCACAGGGGGATGAGGGACCTTTCCATCGCAGAGCGTTTTCCCCCTCATGCGATAAGTGAGGCTGCGGTGTGGGCAGGCCGGGACCTTGGCGGTATTCCTCTCTGCATCTATACGATTTCCGGAGAAACGGCGCTGTACTGCGCAAAACTCAGGTATGCGGCGCCGATGTATGCCTTTTCCCCGG
>CAZGVZ010000075.1:1446-1749 GCA_964529145.1 uncultured Fibrobacteraceae bacterium
TGGCCTGGAACATCACCGCATTTCATCTCCCGTTCGCGCATAACATCCCGCAGCTTCACAAGGAAGGCGAAGAAATGCTTCTTCGGCGACACCTGGTGCGGAAAGGGGATTTGATCGGCATAATCAGCGGTACCCACGCGGTGCAGGGAGCTACCAACTCCTTTCGGATAAAGGAGGTGGGTGTGACCTGAACGGCGGTTCGGCCGATCATTCGTCGCATCGGTATCACGAGAGGCGGAAGGTTTTCCGAAAATCACTTGTCCTTCCGTAACAAACATGGTACACTACAGAATCGGTAAATTA
>CAZGVZ010000075.1:1759-11094 GCA_964529145.1 uncultured Fibrobacteraceae bacterium
AGATGGATGTTGCGTATATCAATCCATTCGTCATATCGACCATCGAGACTTTCAGGAAGATGCTTAATTGTGAAGCAAAGCCGGGCAAGGTCCAGCTGAAGAAAGACACGGCTTTTACCTTCGACATTTCAGGCGTCATTGGTCTTTCCGGAGAGGCCCAGGGATCGATCTGCCTGAGCTTTCCAAAGTTGATTGCCCTCAAGGTGGTGTCCGCCCTCGTGGGAAACGATGTGAAAATCGTTGGACCGGAGGTTGCCGACGCTATCGGGGAAATCGCGAACATCATTGCCGGAAACGCCAAACAGCATCTGACGCAATTCAATCTTTCGATTTCATTGCCTAAAGTGATCATCGGCAAAGACCATAAAATCGCTTCTCAAAGGGGCGTGGCGACGATAGTCGTACCGTTTGAATCTCCTCTCGGAAATTTTGCGATGGAGGTTTCGCTGAAAACACCCTGAGGGACACACCTTTGTGGAGGATACGTTTCGATACGGACTGCAAACCCGGGGCGCAGTAAATCGGTGCGATACGTCGGCAGACCAACACTTGAAGCGTAAGGGGTCCGGTGCTCGCACCGTTACCATTGCATCGCTTGGCCCGCTCGAGCCGGACCACCGCTTTTAGCCGTGCGGTTGAATCTTCACTTTTTCCGATTCCGCAAAAATTACCTCATCATAATCCTGGTCGAAAGTTATTTTTTGATCCCTGTAATTCGAATTTTGGGTGACTGAAATATCTGTTTTCGGGAGAATCCACGTGAAAGGAAGTAGTGTAAGGGCTGAGAGTGTCAGCAAGTATTTCGGTTCCTTCAAAGCCCTTGAAAACATTACTTTATCGATTAAAAAAGGTGAATTTTTTTCATTGCTCGGTCCTTCGGGTTGCGGAAAGACAACTCTCCTCAGGATTATAGCCGGTTTTGAAAGCCCAACAACCGGTGAACTCTATCTGGACGATCGGAACATTCTTCCCCTTGCTCCCAACAAACGGCATATCAACACCGTCTTTCAGAACTATGCCCTTTTTCCGCATCTTTCGGTTTTTGAGAATGTCGCGTTTCCATTACGGCTGAAAAAGATGGCGCGACAAAAGATTTCCTCGATGGTAGAGGAATACCTCGACCTGGTGAAGCTCAGCGATGAAGCGAAAAAAATGCCGGCTCAATTGAGTGGTGGTCAGAAGCAGAGAGTTTCCATCGCACGGGCGCTCATAAATCAGCCCAGCGTACTGCTTCTCGACGAACCACTCTCCGCCCTCGACGCAAAGCTTCGGCAACATATGCTTATCGAGCTCGATACAATTCACGACAAAATAGGGATCACTTTCATATATGTCACACATGATCAGCAGGAAGCTCTGGGAGTATCCGATCGCGTCGCGGTATTCAGCAAAGGTGTGATCCATCAGATAGGCACTCCGGTTGAAATATATGAGTGTCCCTCGGATGGATTCGTAGCTGACTTCATAGGTGAGACCAACAGCATTTCCGGTGAGATCCGGGAAATAATGGACCACCACTATGCACGCCTCGATGCAGGATCGCTCGGAACGATTGTCATATTCCTGAACAAAGAGGCTTCGGTCGGCGACAAGGTAAAAGTGACGATCAGACCGGAGAAGATCCAGATCGCCGCTGAGGTCCCCCGGCAGTCAGGCTCCAAACCACTCAACCTTTTCCCGGGTGTTGTCGACGAGATCATTTATTCCGGTTTTCTGAGCAAATTCTTTGTAAGGATAGCGGACAGAACTTTCCGGGTATTCAAACAGCATATAAGATACCATCAAGACGAAAAGAGCATCTCCTGGCATGATCCTGCTCATATTTTCTGGTCTGCGGATGACGGGTATATCGTCGAGGTGATATCAAGGTGAAAAAAAATGCCGGGCCTGTATACGTGACCCCGCTGGCGATATGGCTTACAGCCTTTTTCCTCGTTCCTCTCGCGATAATCGCCTTTTACAGTTTTCTTACCAAAGGCGTCTACGGTGGAGTGGTATACAGTTTCAGTCTGGAAGGATACCGGTCACTCGCGAATCCGACGTTTCTACGCATCACTTTCACTACTTTGCTCATAGCATCCTCGTCTTCGCTGCTCATGGTGTTTTTGGCTCTTCCCGCAGCATACCACATTGCCCGCAGCTCAAAAAAAAACTTCTTTCTCTTTCTGGTCATTATTCCGTTCTGGACCAACTTTCTCATAAGGATCTATGCATGGATCGCGATCCTCGGCAACAATGGCATACTCAATTCCATGCTCATCGCCGGTGGAATCACATCGCACCACATACAGTTCCTTTATAATAAATATGCAGTGATTCTGGTAACGGTATATACATATCTGCCTTTCGCGATCCTTCCTCTCTATTCGACGATTGAAAAATTCGATTTTTCGCTTCTGGAGGCTGCCCGGGATCTGGGTGCCTCCAAACAACAGTCCATTGTTCGCGTACTGCTGCCTTCGATAAAGGGGGGTATCGTCACTGCGGTCATTTTCACCTTCATACCCTCTTTTGGATCGTATGCCATTCCTCAGATTCTGGGGGGGAGCGATTCGCTCATGCTCGGAAACATCATCGCCCGTGAATTGACTGTTACGCGCAACTGGCCGCTTGCGGCATCAATTTCCATGGTGCTTACCGTCATCACGACGATCGGGATTGTGATATTTCTTCAGATGAACAGGCCCGCGGTCGAAAAAGTAAAGAGAAACGAGTCTTTCAAGAATTCGGTCGGCGGAATATGAATCAAAAAAGAAGGTTTTCCCCGGCCATGTTCACTCTGGTAATGCTGTTTTTCTATATCCCTTTGATGCTGCTCATCGTGTCTTCTTTCAACGAATCGAAGACGATGGCATGGGGCGGTTTTTCACTTCGCTGGTATGAGGAACTGTTTTTCCGTTCGAGAAGTCTTTGGAATTCCTTTTTCAACAGCGTTATCGTGGCATTTTCCTCTGCCGTCATTTCCACTTTGATAGGCACTCTGGGCGCGATAGGCATTTATTGGTATAATTTCAGGCTCAAAAGGCTGTTACAGATCGCTGGATTCCTTCCTCTCATACTTCCCGAGATCATAATCGGAGTGAGCCTGCTCATATTTTTTGCGGGAATCAAGCTGCAGCTGAGCCTCTTCACGATATTCCTGGCGCATACCACGTTCAATATTCCATTTGTGCTTCTGCTGGTAATGGCCAGACTCGAAGAGTTCGATTTCTCGATCATCGAAGCCGCCCACGATCTCGGGGCCCGGGAAATCGACACGCTTCTGAGGGTTGTCATACCTCTCGCCTTTCCCGGAATCCTTTCTGGATTTCTCATGGCTATCACCCTGTCGCTCGAGGATTTCGTCATCACGTTTTTCGTGGCGGGACCCGGAGCGTCTACCTTGCCGCTTCATGTATATTCCATGATCAGGTTCGGCGTCTCCCCGGTAATAAACGCTCTGTCCGTGGTGATCATCGCAGGAACGGTGATCCTTGCTCTATCGACAAGAAACCTCTTCAAATACATTATTCAAAAGTGAAAAAAGGAGTACCCATGAGGTTTTCCGGAACACTGGTTTTTGGAGCGCTGCTGCTGTGCGGAGGTATAAACTGTAAAAAGAATCCACGGGCGAAGTTGTACATATATAATTGGACATATTACATTCCGGACGATGTAATCAGGGAATTCGAGAGCAGATATTCAGCGACAATCATTTATGACATGTACGCTTCAAATGAAGAGATGTTCGCGAAACTCAAGGCTGGAGGGGGCGGATACGATCTGGTGTTTCCCTCGGGCGATTACGTATCGATCATGATCAGGGAAGGAATGATCGAGCGGATCGACAAATCCAGAGTTCCGAATTTCCGCCTGCTAGATACCTCGATGCTGGGGAGAATACGTTTCGATCCAGGCTGCAGATACAGTGTTCCCTACATGGCCGGTGCAGCGGGAATTACGGTCAACGGGAGACAGATCAAGGATTATGAACGGAGCTGGAATCTGTTCGTTCGAAGCGATCTTCAGGGGAGGCTCACTCTTCTCGACGATATGAGGGAGGTACTCGGCGCCGCACTCCGTTATCTGGGATATTCGGTGAATTCGACCGAAAAGACTCAGCTGGAGCAGGCGAAAGCGGTGGTGATGGGGTGGAGGAACAACATCGTCAAATTCGATGCGGAGGCATTTGGAAAGGGATTCGCCTCCGGGGAATTCTGGGCGGTGCACGGTTATGCTGAAAACGTGTTTCTTGAGCTCGATTCGGCCCAGTCCGCTGAAGCCGATTTTTTCATTCCACGTGAGGGTGGTTGCGCGTATATGGACAATATGGTGATCCTCAAGGGGGCAAAGCACAAAGACCTCGCCTACCAATTCATAAATTTCATTCACGAGCCTTCCGTGTACGTGAAGATCGTGGACTTCCTCAAACTGCCGTCCATCAACACCGAAGCGGCGAAGCTCAGGAGGGAACCTCCCCGTTACGGTCTGGAAGACCTTGCCAATTCCGAATTCAAGGAGGATCTCGGTGAACACCTCGAAATGTACAATACTATATGGCAACAGATTCGGATCGGCGATTAGCCTCTGCAGTTGACCGGTTTAAGGCAGGCGCGGTATAATACAGTAAGTAATGTTTACCGGCATATTTGATTTCTTGCCCGGGCTGTTTTCAGCCCTGTTCGAGGGATGGCGTTTTTGGGCTGCGGCAGTAAAAACGTCTTTCATCCGGAATGACAAAGGCCGGCCTGCGACAGATGCCTGGGAAAATCTGCGAAGAGAACGGTTGTAGAATGCAGTCCCGGCAGCTGAACGATTTTGAAGCACTGGACGAGCGAAGAGCAGCCGCGAAGCGGTGGTCCGGATGTGCGAACCACGAATCCGGATTGGGGACCCAAAAAAAACCTCCAATGAGAAGTTCCTTCACAAGAACTCTTTTTCCGGTTTCATCTATCCGCATGACTAGGGAGAAACCGTATCGATGAGCGCCCTGCCACTCGAAAACAGACAATTCGTCCAGAGGAGTGTGGAGCTTCTGGTTACCGCCGGCCTGGGACATTTCATCGCCTATCATATCATCCATGTCCCTACTCAGCTGAAGCTGGTCTTGATACTGCTGGCACTTGTATTCTATCCCATCCTCCGAAAACCACTATCAGGCATTTATCTGCTGTTTCTTTGTACGCCGTTCATTCCCTTCGTGCGACGTCTGTATTATCTCAGGTTCGGCAGGCCTTCGGTAGACCCGCTCATTGCTTTCGGTGATGCGGTCATAGTCTTTACGGTGATTGCCCTGTTCTTCGTTTTCAAGGAGCGCCATGCGGATGAGCTTCAGGGAAGGAACATCCGAAACGTGGTGCTCTGCTATTTGATCTACCTGATTGTCCGTACATTCTTTTTCAATATCCTTCCCGCTCAGAATGCACTGATGCGTCTCCGGTTCTATGGGCCTTCGGTGCTTCTATTTTTTATCGGAATGTTGTTCGGCAATGATACAGCCCTCCTGAAGAGATTGTGGTATGTTACCATCTGCATTGGTATGGCAGCCGCGGTATATGGATTCAAACAGCTTTTTTTCGGATACTCGGAGGCCGAGAACATATGGTTCTCCGAGATCTCCTTCACTACCCTTTTTATAAAGGGTCTGGCGCGACCTTTCTCATTTTTTCAATCTCCGGCGTGCTTTGCGGATTACATGCTTCTGGCGATACTGGGAAACCTGATGGCGATATCCTGGGGCGAATCCCGGAAAAGATTCGTTTTGATTGGACTGTTTCCGTTTTTCTTCTATGCGGCGTTGATCACTTCGGTAAGATCGAACTGGATCGGAATTCTTCTATTGCCTCTGTTGTGGTTTTTTCTGCTTCAGCTGAGAAATTTCCGGAATCGTTTTATCATGATCGGTATATCGGCTCTTTCAATAGTTCTGCTGCAGTCATTCGATTTTTCGATGCATTATGGTTCAGGGATCAATTCACTTTTCTCCGCGGTGGGTCTCAATCAGGAGCATATGAGTCTCCTGGTTACCGAACGGACCGGTGCGATTTCAAACCCGTTCGAGGAGTATTCCTTTCTTTCAAGACTCTCCCTCTGGAAGTATATCATCGCGCTGTCGGCGAATCCCGTACTTGCCCTGATGGGAAGAGGAGTCGGGGCTCTTAACGCAGACTCTCTGTATATCACCTACCTGGCGGAATTGGGTTACCCGGGGATTTTCTTTATAACAGGGTTCCTCGGGTACGTAATAGTCAAGGGGTTCGCCCTGGTCGACCGTTCGAAATCGGAGCCGTTCCGATCTCTGGCGAAAGGCATTACACTCATGAACATCGTATTCGCCATAATCAATGTAACCGGAACGCATATACACTCATTCCCGGGCGACGCATACTTCTGGTTCTGGAACGGCGTGCTTCTCAAACTAACTCAATCCCGGCAGGAATACCCGACGACCTGAACCGGGCTGCTCCTGTGAAGACTATGATGAAAATTCTTGTTACACTCGATTTTCCTCCGGATGTGGGCGGTATACAAAGATATTTGCATGAGACGGTCACGCACAGGTACTCATGCGGGGACCTCGTTATTGCGGGCTCCGGTTTTCGTTCCGGAGGGGATGACGAATATCCATGCCCGGTCAAGAGGATGCGTTTTCCCATTCCTGTCCCATTGAAAAAGATACTGCTGCTGCCCATGGTTCCATGCCTGCTGCACACGTTGATTCGCAAGGGCTTCAGTGCAAGGATCGAAGCCGGAAACGTGTACGCTGCCCTCGTACCCGCGCTTCTCTCCTTTCTTTTCCCTGTCCGCTATCGTGTGTACTGTTACGGTTCGGAATTGCTTGCTCTCGGGAGACGATACTCGCTTAAAGTACTGATACTCAAATCGGCATTGCGCCGCGCCGAAGCTCTGTATTATTTGACAAATGTCACGCTCAGGATCCTGAGGGACACCTGTCGCTGCGACAACCGCTGTATCCAGGCATATCCCAGAATCGACATTCCCGCCCATCCCGTGGTCCGGAAGGTCCATCCCGATGGAATAATTCGCCTGTTGTCTGTAGGGAGGCTGGTGCATCACAAAGGTCATTCCGTGCTTCTTGAGGCAGTCGCGGGAATGGGTACGGCAGCGGTCCCCTGGCACCTGACTATCGCGGGAGATGGTCCATGCCATGGAATGCTTATGGAAAAAGTCAAGGAGATGAACGGAGTGGAGAATGTCGTTATCGACAGGAAGGCGACAGACACAGACATCTGCCGTTATTATGGAGAGGCTGATATTTTTATTTTACCTTCGATTGAAACGGAAAAAGGCGTCGAGGGGTTCGGGATCGTGCTTCTCGATGCAATGGCGTATGGAGCTTCCATCATCGCATCCCGGAGCGGCGGGATAGAGGAGGTAGTGGGTTTGTATCACGGCTGTGCCGAGCTTGTTCCCCCCGGAGATCCTGAATCGCTCAGAAAGGCGCTTATCCTCCTTATAAAGGATGATGAACGGCGATTTCGGGCAGCCATAGCTGCACGTAGACTGCTGGAAGAGCGCTATGTCTGGTAATGATCTTCCGACTATCTTATTCCTGAGTCACAGAGCCCGCCATCTGGGAGGGGCGGAACGCTCGCTCATCGATATTCTACATAATATCGAGAGCAGGGGCATCGTGCATCTGGTGACTTCGGAGGATGGAATCCTTCTCGATCGCCTGGGCAATTCAAAAATAAGGGTGACCGTGATTCCCTGCTCTGAATCGGTTTCGGAGATAAGGAGGGATCGATTATTGCAGACCCTTCTCATGCAATGGCGCGCCCTGATCGCCTATTTCAGATTCGTCCTGGACGTGAACAGGTTCGTCTGCCGGCTCAAACCGGCATGTATACATGCGAATGTCCCGAAATCCCATGTGACACTCATGCTGCTGACGGTGCTTGGATACAGGGGGGCGGGTATAATTCACATGCGTGAGATTCTTTCTCGACGAAGTGTATCCCTTCTGCTGTACCGCTTTTTATTCAGAACATCACAGATCCGGATCATCGCTGTTTCGGAAGCGGTGAAACAGGAACTGCCGGAAAAATTGCGGCAGAGAGCGCTTGTTATTTACAATGGTGTCTTTCTCCCTGAGACCGGGGATGAATTCGAGTGCACTCCACCGATTAGATTTCTGTATCTGGGCCGAATAGTTCCCTGGAAAGGGTGTCATCTGATCATAGAGGCTTTCAAACGGATCTGCTTCATCAAATCGGTCACCGCGACCCTTGACTTGACAGGGGAAACCTGGTATTGGGACCCTGTATACCGCAGGGAACTATGGAATTCCATTGAATCCAACGGATTGGCAGGACGGGTTTTCCTCAATGGAGGAACGGAAGATCCTTACGGGGCAATACAGCGATGTCATGTGCTTTGTATGGCATCCGACAGGGAACCTTTCGGGCGCGTCGCGGCCGAGGCGCAGGGATGCGGAAGGCCGGTAATAGGTTTCGCGAGTGGAGGACTGCCGGAAATCGTTCATAATCTTGAAAGCGGGATACTTGTGGAGCAGGGGGATGTCGAAGGTCTCGCTTCGGCAATGGCGTATTTCATTGATAATCCCTTACGCATTTTGGAAATGGGGCGGAACGGGCGGAAACGTATGAAAGAATTGTTCAACGGTCCACGACAGATTCCCAAAATCGTGCAATACATCATCGAACGGTCCGGGGAATACCACCACCGCTAGGGGAACAAATGAACAGCCGTGATTATTATGCCGACAATGAAGAGAATTATCGTCAGCACGGTTAGAAGTTTTTTTATGGGGTTTCGGTTGCGTGCGTGTTTTTTCGGAACTTCCTCTTTTCCCGGAAGAGCATCGGGAACGGGTCTCAGGGCCGCCTCGAAGTTTTTTTTGGGGGGAAGTTTCCTGAGGACATTAATATTGTAAAGGACCGTTTCCTCGAATTCGGTTTCCGAGGGAACATCAAGAAAACCGGTGTCGTTGGAAAACTCGGATATCGAAAGGTCGACCTGTGTCTCTCCGGTTACCGTTGGCGTCTGTCGACGGGCTGTCGCCTGTATCGATTCGGAGTCGGCCGGTTCCGTAGCGGCTTCGATTTTCAGGGATTTCGTTTCTGGAGGGAAGTCGATATCTTCTTCATCACCGGAACAGCCTTCCTGAAAAGTGGCGTCGAAAAGTGTCTCACTGGACAAGGCGATCGTTTCCTCGGGAGTATCGATGCGGGATGAAATGACCGGAATGTCGATTGCCTCTTCAGGAGCCGGTGTATCGGGTTCGTTGCGGTTCGAAGGTGCCCGTATACCCGACATCTCTATCCAGGAGCCTTTGAGCAGAACCTCCCCCTTCTCGAGATGATGCAGAAAAG
>CAZGVZ010000076.1:0-11068 GCA_964529145.1 uncultured Fibrobacteraceae bacterium
CATCCGCTGACCTGGATACGTCATGCTCTCGAGTGCTGCACATGTGATGGATTCAAAATGGATATCGGATCCGGCGCCGACCTGATCAAGCCGCTGCTGGACCAGTCGGGAATTACACCCTCCGGTTCCATCGTGACCGGTACTTTTGCTTCCCAGACCTTTGTATCATGGATAGGTATCGACATGCTGACCAGGCAAATCGACGACGAGAGAGCCGACCCTTCGCCGCGCGAACTGGTTACCCGGTGCATGGCAAACGATGCGCTGCTGCTGCGCCTTCTTGAAAATCCCCGGGTTTTCGGCACGCCTGGAGTCGTCACGCATATAGCCTCCACGAGCCGGTCGCTTGCCGTATTGCATAAAATTGCCATTACCAAAGAGTTGCATACGGGCCACGCCAACGGCGGTGTTCCTCTCGCCCTCCTCAGAAACCCCGCGCATATACCATTGACGCAGTTACGGCCATTCATCAATGCCCGATACATTTCCCTGTGCGAAATGAAAGACCTGCTCCACAATCCATACGGGATCCGGCGCGACGTTTTCGAAGAAGTCAGGAGCTTCGTCGAACAGCGTTACCGGTAAAAAGCATCGAAGGCGGCATGTCGAGTCGATTTCGCACGTTCAGGCCTTTTTCGTTGCATGGCGATCGGAAATGGTTTTCCGGACAGGCATCTCTTACCGGAGGAGGTCCCCTGTGGAGTTCTTCATTACCCGGTACGCCCCCTTTTTAGAAATCCAGCTCTTCCGGAGTATATTTTTACTCCTGTTCACGATCCGGGGTGCCGCCGGATTCATGCGCTGCCCGCGTGTTGTTTTACGGGAAAGAGTCGGAGTGCATGCGCAGAACGGCACACGGAAGTGCGGAGGGATTCCGATGAGGACAGAGGCAGCGCTTTCGCCCTCCAGCCGCCGGAATCTTCCGGAAAGGCATACGTGAACGTGTACCGCAGGAACACCATTTCAATAAGGAGCGAAACACGATGGCACCACACATCGATATCTGGGGAAACCTTCCCCATTTGGTTGCGGACATGGCTCTCGCCGATTGGGGGCGCAAGGAGATAGAGATCGCGGAAATGGAGATGCCGGGACTCATGGCGGTCAGAAAGAAATTTGCCGGCGAGCGGCCGCTGGAGGGAGTACGGATCAGCGGATCGCTTCATATGACGATCCAGACGGCGGTGCTGATCGAAACGCTGTCCAACCTTGGAGCCGACGTACGATGGGCATCATGCAACATTTTCTCGACCCAGGACCATGCCGCGGCCGCCATTGCCCAAGCAAAAATACCGGTATTCGCATGGAAAGGCGAAAACCTCGATGACTACTGGGCGTGTACATTTCAGGCGCTCACGTTTCCGGGAAACCTGGGGCCGAACCTGATCGTCGACGATGGCGGTGATGCCACTCTGCTGATCCATAAGGGTTACGAGTTCGAAAACGGCGACTCCTGGGCCCGGCAACCTTCCGAACACGAAGACGAGGCAGCTTTGAAAAAGCTCCTCCGCGCGGTGCATGAAAAAGAGCCGCTGCACTGGCACAAGGTGGTCGAGCAGTGGCGCGGGGTTTCCGAAGAGACCACCACCGGCGTCCACAGGCTCTACCAGATGAAGGAGCAGGGAAAGCTCCTGGTGCCCGCGATCAACGTAAACGATTCGGTCACCAAGTCAAAGTTCGACAATCTTTACGGCTGCCGGGAGTCGCTGGCTGACGGCATCAAACGGGCGACCGATGTCATGGTGGCAGGGAAGGTAGTGGTGGTGTGCGGATACGGTGACGTCGGCAAGGGTTGCGCGCAGTCGATGAGCGGCTTCGGCGCCAGAGTGATCGTGACCGAAATCGATCCCATCTGCGCACTGCAGGCCGCAATGGCCGGGTATGAGGTCACCACCATCGAGGAGACGCTCGGCAGAGCGGATATTTACGTGACCACCACCGGTAACGTGGATGTCATCACCGTCGAACACATGACGAACATGAAGGATCAGGCCATCGTCTGCAACATCGGCCACTTCGACAGCGAAATCCAGGTAGGACCGCTCCAGAAGGTTGCGGGAGTCAAGAAGATCACAATCAAGCCCCAGGTTGATAAATACCTGTTTCCCGACGGCCACTCCATTTTCATGCTTGCCGAGGGACGGCTGGTCAACCTGGGATGCGCAACGGGACACCCGTCGTTCGTCATGTCGAACTCTTTTACAAACCAGACACTTGCCCAGATCGATCTCTGGAAGAACCGCGACCGCTATACCGCGGATGTCTATCGTCTCTCCAAGGCGCTTGACGAAGAGGTCGCGCGGCTGCATCTCGGAAAAATTGGAGTGAAGCTGACCAGGATGACGAAGAAACAGGCGGATTATATCGGCGTTCCGATCGACGGTCCCTATAAACCGGAACACTACAGGTACTAACGGAAAGGCGGTCTCCCCGGCTCATGCCGGATTCCGCCCGGCGCCCTCATACTCCTGCGAGCGTACTATCAATGAAAATTACCGCCCTGGGCATCTGTCCTCCGCCATCGGCACACGGGAATCCCTCGGTCACCCCTGAACTCCTTGCGAGCGCGCTTGCGCGATACTCCAGGTCAAACAGGGGGATCGACGCGATTCTGGCTTCGATCGACTGGAGCGATCCGGACAAATCGGTCGATGCGATATTCCGGTTCGTCGATTACGGGCACGCGTCGATCTCCGGAATGACCGGCGGTATTCCCATCGTGATAGACGGCTGTTCGATGTTCCTGGCCTACAAGATTTTCGAGATCGCTCAGCTGTGTGACGGTCAGGAATCGAGCACGCGCTATATCACGATGGCCCCCTCGAACCTGCCGAACCCCGAAGAAATCGGAATTCCGGACCGTTTGGCGGCTGAGTGGCATTCCCTCATGCAATGCTCTTTCGACTGCTATCGGGAAGCGTACGAATCTCTCGACACCAGGGCGAAAAACGATCCTTCGATCGTCCGGATCCCGAAAGGCGCTGCCGGCAAGGTGGCCGACCGTTTACGCAAGAACTACGCTCTCGACAGGGCGCGTTATTTCATTCCATTCGCCACAAAAACCAACGTCGCCTATATCATGACCGCCCGCGTGTGGGCGGATACTATACGGCAGCTCGACGCTCTTCCCCTTCCTGAAGCGCATACTGCCGCCGAGAATCTGCGCGCCGAGCTCGGCAAATATACTCCGAGGCTGATCCGCCATAGTCTTACCGATTCCGCGAGTGTGTCTCAGGCGGGCCAGCTCATCGAACATGCGGTCGCACAGCTCGCAGCTGAGGGGCTTCCTGTCCTGCGAACGGGCGATCAGGTTTTCGTACGGCTCGATCGCTCCTCCCCGCCGTTTCTCGCCTGTCCCCAGGAACTTCCTAAAGCATTCGACGGCAAGGAGAACCGGTACAGCGTCACGGGACCCGCGGTACGGAAGATTTTCGTGAGGGCGGCCTGGAACAACATGGCGATCGCGGAGCTTCGGGATCTGAGCCGGCATCGCAGCGGCTACAGGTTCACACCCCTGGTTCCGGTCGGTTTCTATCTTCCGGATGACGTTCGCCCCTCCAAAACGGTCGAACTGCTCGAAAGATCACGGTCGTTCATGGAAAAACTCGTCCATTCGGAAAGTGCTCCCGCCTACTGTTACGGCCTGCACCTGGGGACCCAGGTCGTCTTCGAACATTCGACGCACCTCGATAAATTCATTTATGAGATCGAACTGCGCACCGGAATCGGAGCCCATTTCCGATATGCGGAGCATCTCGCTTCCGCGTGTCGCGAATTGTGCGTCGCGGCACCGGAATTGGCGCCGTACATTCGCATCGGCACTGCGGAACCGGAATAGTTGGCGAGCTGCGGACCGGGCACGAACCAGAAGTGCACCGAAGGCCGATCTGTTATTATAAAGGGATTCCGACTCCCCCCGGCCACGGCAGTGGCCGGGATCTTCTTCCGGACCGCATCACGAATTTTTCGCGAAGGTCGCGGACAGAAATTTTTACTGTCAGAGACCGATGCTTTGACCGGTCGAGTATAACCTTAATCGGACGACCCCTTTACGCGATCCGCTTCGCCGGTTTTTTGAACAACTGTGTAATGCCGCGCCACTAATCATAATTACCCGAAAGGAACGGCATGGATCACAGAGTAGTCAAAACACTGTTACTCCTCTCATTGTCCGCAGTTTCCGGCAGTACAGGCAGCTGGACCGAAACAGTCAATGGTATCACGAGTCACCCCACGTATGCGCAGCCTTTGGCCACTACATTCGGATCGATGGCCAATTCCGGGTGGTTTCAGAGCGGGTCGGTCGGACGCGGCTTCGGATTCGGTGTCGCGCTCCCGGTCGCCCTTGTTTTTCTCAACGGGGGTGACCGAAAATATGAAGACAGTTACGTGGACGAAGCGTGCAGAAGTTGCGTAGAACACGGCGGAGATTGCCGCCAGTGCATCGAATCCCAGCGGTTCTCCGCACCCACCGCGTTCGGATCGATCGACCGGCCGAAGCTCACCCGATCGACGATCGATTACGATTACGACGTTTCGAGCATCAGGACTGCGTACGCGAACGAATACGCCGCGGGAATCGATGAGTTGAGTGCGCTTTCGGTCCTGCCGTTCGCCTCTCTCCAGATTTCGTTTTCATATTGCTATACAGAACTGAAACTGCGGTACCTCGGTATACCGCCGGTCAGCGGTTTTTCCTTTCAACTTCCGGGAATCGGCATCCAGCACGATGTGAGCCGTTTTTTCCCGGCATTGCCGGTTTCGCTCTCCGCTGCCGCCAATTTCACCCTGCTTTCCGTTTCCATAACACCCGGCAGGCAGATCGGAGGCAGCCTTCGCGCGCGAGGGTTATCGAATTTCCTTGGTGTGGTGACAGGCTATAAGATAAAGGACCTGCTGGAGCTGTTCCTCGAAACCGGATGGGATCACGGTTTTATCCACATAACCGGGGCGATTACCGAAACCGGAGAGACCGCGCGGATCGATGCCCATGTTCCGGGACGCAACGGATTTCGCGCAGGGCTCAACCTGGCCCTCTCACTGAACTACCATCCGGTGGTCGGCGGAATAGCGGGAGCACAGGCAGGTACGATGGTCAATGTGCTGAGCTTCCGGAAGAAAACGGATCAGTGAAACGCTTTCACCTGAAAAGGGAGGATCACTATGCACGGTTCCTTTAAACGATGGTTCATGGCGGCATCACTCGCTGCGCTGCTCGGGTGCTTAGGTGGATGCGGAGGTTGCAGAAGCGGTACGGAACCTGAAGAACGGCAAGAGCTCACCGATATCGATCACGACGGCGATCCCAACGTGTCCGATAACGACATCGACAACGATGGAACTCCGAACAGTTCCGACACTGATATCGATGGCGACGATATCGCCAACATCAACGATCCTGACCTTGACGGGGACCTCGTCGCCAATATAGACGACAACGATATCGACGGCGACGGGATCGCGAACGAACAGGACCGGGATATCGACGGCAATGGCGTCATCAATACCGAAGACTACGATATCGACGGTGACGGGGTTGCAGACATCGACGACAATGATCTCGACGGTGACGGGATCGTGAACGAACAGGACCCGGATATCGACGGCGACGGCATGAACAGCGGGGAGGATCCCGACCTGGATGGCGATGGAATCGTGAACGGCGACGACATCGATATCGACGGCGACGGGATCGTGAACGGCGAAGATCCTGACATCGACAACGACGGAATCGCGAACGGCGACGACGCTATCGCCGGGGGAAACGGCGGCGATGTCAGGGGGACCGGGGGCGACCACAACGAGGGAAAATCCGATGTCAATCAAGGGACTGTCAACACAGGCACAGACGTGAACGAGGGCGATACAGACGATGACGAGTACGTTTCCGGCATCGGAGTGATCGCCGTCGATACGTTCGGCTATACCTTTTCGATCGATGCCTCCCAGGGAAAGGGCACCACCGTCTCGAAGACGGAAACGGTCGACCTTTCGGAGGTGCGCCGGGAAATCGCCGGGAACGGCATCGAGCTTTCGACCGTGACGCTCGAAAATATCCATATCGTAGCGGAGGGTGCGCCGACGGGCGACGATACCCGCATCGTAATCACCCTCTCCTATCTAAGCGGAAGCGCCAAAATCCCGGTGGTTCGTTCCGCCGCAACCGAAGGGCAAGCAGGGCCGGTTCTCACGATCGGCGACCTGGCGAACGGACTCGATCTCTCGGAAGAGCTGTTCGCGTCACCGGAAGGGTATGCCGATTTTATTGCGTTAATCAAGGATGAAACCGCGGCGGCCGTGGAGACGGTGATCGATATCGAGCTGCTCGACGACCCGGCGCAGACGACCGACCTTGATCTCGACATGATCCTCAAGGCGTCGGGCATGGAGCCGTTCTGATCCACGGGGGACCAAGGGGAGCTGATACGCTCCCGGAGTCCTTCGATTAATAGAGGTGCATTTAAAAAAGGCCGGAATATCATACTTCATATCCCGGCCCTTTTCGCGGGCAAGTGCCGGTCGCACCGCCCGCGGAGTGAAGCGATTCTTAACCTTGACCTGCAAGCCTTCCCGGGTTTCCGGATCTTCTCCTTCGCCTCATTCACTCCATACTATTGCGAACGATTCCGTCCTGCCTGACCCGGTCGAACTCCATTCCCTGCACCGGCAGCGGATACGTGCCCGAATCGCCCGTGCCGATCACCCATCGTGCGATTGTCTCGTTTCCCGAAGAGTCGACGACCTCGTAATAGAGATACCACCGACCGGAAGATGCCGGCGTGGGGGTATCGGATACGACCACCCGGGAAGTGAGGTCGCCGTCGCGCTCGTCAATGGCCACATATCCGGTGAATATAACCTTTTTTGTTATTTTTCTCATCATTATTATGAGTACGATTTCCACGCTTTCGTACCTCCTTTCCCTCTATACGGGAAGCAGGCGGGCGCCACGGCTCACGCGCAACCTCACCGATCCCGGAGAGACCTCCGTCCGCCCGGGAGTTCCGGTTTCCCGATGCAACACAGGATGTACACCCGCGAATGCACGTTGCCATGCCGTTTGCGATGGTTCTATATTGTATCCTTACGTCCACTTTCTTTCCCTTCAAGGAGACGAACGAAGATGAGATTGTCACTTGCCCTGTTAATGGTTCTTTTGAGCTGCCGTCCATTCCTTTCCATGAAAGATGAAGCCGGCCGCATACACCGCGAAGCGCGGGAGTTGCGGGATGACGTGAACGACCTGCTGCCTTCCACCCTCAAAAGCGCGGCGACAATCGCCCGGGAAGCGATCGAAGCGTCCCGGAGGATTTCCCGCGATCCGGAAGTGTTTCGTGTTGTCGCACGGTCGACGGCAACCCTTCTCGCTCACGAGGCTGCGAAAGAAATTCTTCTGAAGAAAGCCAGGCGGTTTGACGAAGTGTTCGGAACCGATCGGTCCGAGGCACTCTGCGCCATGGTGCTCTCCACCTATGGATATCCGATTCTCGACCGATTCATAGCCCGCTCGATCGAACTCCGGCTGAAGGAAGGACCGGACACTGGAACCGCAGCATGGGTCGACTCCCTCATCCGCGTCTTCATCGAAGAGATGGATTTCGACCTGACCATCGACATGATCAAGGGATTCGGCACACCTTCCGCTACGCCCGAGTACCACTCGGCCATCGGCATGTATTCCGTATGCAGCGATACCTATGCGGTGACCCGCAACTGGAAAGACCATGGGCTCGTGTACCAGTACCGAATTTCCGGGAAACGGCTGGAATTAAAGCGCAGCGACGGGCCCTGGGAACATCTCCCCATTCCCGGGGATCGGACGCCCTCAATGATCGCGGCAGACAACAACCGATGCCTCGTTTTCACAGCGGAAAAGGAGATCTGGTGGTATTGCGCCAGGGACGATCAGGCACGCTGGTCAAGCGATCTGATGAGTACCGCGACCGGAATGATTGCGCTCGCTCCGGAAGCCGGCGGAACCGTGTGCGCGGAACTGGTTCCGCTCATGACCGCGGTGACCGATTCCGTTGCGGCCAAAGCATCCGGACTGCGCTATCTGAACCGCTGGAAACACCGTACTCCAGGTGGTTCCGGGAGGTATTGGGAAGACCGGTGCCGGGCTATACAGGATGTCGTGCCGGGCATAGAGCGGCAACTTCTCAAAACCGGCGATGGTTCCTTCACGGCGCGGGACTACGCCGAATGGTCCGCCAGGGCGCATGCCGGGAACTCCTGGTCCGACCTGCTGTCATGGACCTCGGGTGATGTCACCTTCCGCCGTGGACTCAACGTACCGGTCGACAGTATTACGGACATTGCGATAGGTAACTGGAACGGAACCGTCATCTCCGTCTACATTCTCGCACTGGGAAAGATCTGGTTCATCGACGAAGAGATCATTCACCCTGAATGGAAGGCGATCGAGAACTGGAACGAGCAATGGGCGGTGATCGGGAAAAAGTACCACACCATCAAAAACAGCCCATTTCCCCTCGACGGGCGGAGCCGCATCGACGCATCGAATTCAGTGATCGCGGTCTCACGGAAAAACGGGACCGCGGTGAACATTTTCTGGCTACGGTGGGATTACCATCAGAAGGACGATTTCATCTACTGGCCGCTCGACTGGTGTGAGCACTCCTGGTACTCGGTCGAGTGCCCCCAGGGATCGACGACCGATTTCCGTATCTCGACAGTCTGCGGACTGGATCCACGGGAAAAAAACACGGTGTGGTCCGTTCCGGCTCCAGCCTTTACTTTCCATAACTATCTGCCGGCCGAGGGATACGAAGGCATTTTCGGGGACGTGCCCCGGAAGCAGGTAAGCGCCTATCCGGTGGACCTGTTCATCTCGGGAGAGTCCGGCGCAGTTTTTCACTTTTCGGCAAAACAGGCCGACCGGTTTATTGGGGAGCGGGCAAGATGGTCCCGGGATTGAGGGCCGGAACAGACAGGAACCGGCAGCTCCGTTTTTCATCCCGCGGGGCCGGTCCGATTTTCCGCCGGACGCACAGCAGCGGCCCGATTTGACAGCATTAAACCTTTCGGGTATATTACCAATGCACGACAAGGCGCACCCGGAAGCGACATGGCAGTGAGATGACCTTCACAGATGGCTCCGGAGCGATTACCATGCATTTTTCACAATCCCGATTGCTTTACGCTTTGATGTATGCTGCGCTCCTGAACGTTTGCGCAGGTGCGCAATACTCTTCGAAGGTCAAGGTAATGACCTACAACATCGATGCCCAGGGTCATGGTTCGGGCTCCTACGAAGATATCGCCGGGGTGATACGCGAAATCGATCCCGATATTTGCGGCCTGCAGAAATTAGACAGCTGTAATTCCCGCAACCCCCTCCATATCGCGAAGTGGCTCGGAGATACCACGGGACGGGCATATACCTTCGCCCCGGCACTCAAGAATTTCCAGGGGGGGACCGGATCTTACGGAGTGGGTTTTCTGATTTCTGAGCCTCCGCTGACCGTTCGAAAGCTCTGGATCGAGCGCACTTCGGCGGAAGAGGACCGGGGCGTGCTCGAGATAGGCGTCACCATGGGCGGAATGCCGGCACGCGTGATCGTCACCCACCTTGCGCATGAAGGGGCCGCATACCGGTCAACGCAGATCGGGAAAATACTCACCTGGATCGACAGCGGAGGCACATCGGATCCTGTCGTCATCATGGCGGATTTCAATGCCTCGGCGAACGAGTCATCCATGAATCTTCTCGAACAGGCCGGTTTTGAGTACGTCAGAGGGAAAAACGGGGTGATCCTCGACACGACCAACGGCATCAATCACATTCTCTACCGGCCGAAAGAGCTCTGGAAACTCATTGATGCAGGCAATCCGCGTTACAATGCCTCCAACCGCAATCCGGTATGGGCCGACCTGGAACTGCTCACCGCGGCGTCCGTGCATTCACTGCCGGCCCTTTCCGAACGACAATCGGAAAAGGGAGTGACTTTCATGCACGGTTACGTCGGATACACCCTCGAGGCGGATGCCGAGGTCTCGCTCGATATCTTCGACATGAAGGGACGCCTGGTATCGACCCTGTTTCGGAAAGAACGACAGGAGAGGGGAAATCACATCGTTGCCGCCGGGAAGGACCTGGCAGCGGACGGCATCTACGTAGGCTTGCTTTCGATTCGGGGAAGCATGCCGGTTTCTGGGATTCTCAACTGGAAAAACCGGCGCTGAGAAGAGGCTTCATGCCGCTCGACCGGGCGGTTCATGCGCACTCAGGAAATTCGCCAACTCCGCCTCGACGAGCGCGAGTATCTCCTCCGCCTCGAAAACCAGATCGCGCATTTTTGGCCAATCCGGCTCGAAACCGAGGGGATTGCGGAACGCCCTGCGGAACGCCAGATACGGTTGCAGCTGTTCCGTAACGATTTCGCTGATGACCGGGTCCCTGCGAGGTGTCTGGACCGCCATGCGCTCCAGTGCGTCGATATCCCCGATGGTGGTATCCTTCTGCAACCCCGCCCGGTCGAATTCGATGACGATTCGCTTGAAAGCGGCGTCCAATCCGGAATAGAACAGCTCCAGTACCCCGGCGAGCGCAATAAGCTCAATTTCTGAGGGAGAAGCGAGACGCACTTTGTCGATGAGCGGACGGTAGGTATCCACCAGTCGCCGAAGGCGCCCCATTATTGCTTTGATTCCGGAAAAGAGATCCGGCCGCAACTTATGAGATTTCAGGTAACCCATCAGGGGATTTTTTTCATCCAGGTCGACCAGATTGCATCGCGCCCGAACGGCATTGAGCATCGCTCCCGAAGCACGGTAAAAGATCTCGGGAGGCAGCCCCGAAACCGCAAGGTCGATCGTCCTCCTGCCCCCCAGAGACGCTCTCGCGACCGATCCGAAGAAAAACACCTCCACGGCGCCGAACGACTGCAATACTGCGCCCGCCTTGAGTATCGTGTTTTTCAGATTCTCGGTCATGCGGATCTCCTGGGGTGGGGAGAGGATCGTATCAAATATGTTATTTTCCAGGGACACGGACTAAATAAAACCCGTAATCGCACGATTGTCGCTGCTCTCCGAAAACGCAGGG
>CAZGVZ010000077.1:0-1909 GCA_964529145.1 uncultured Fibrobacteraceae bacterium
CCGGCTGCAGTCACCCTGACCGAGTCGCAGGTCCAGTGGAAGACCTTTCGTCATACGGTACAACCGGACTTTTCACTGCTGAACGACACTTTCAGCTCGGAGATCGTCACTCATACATATAAATCGCTCGTCATGGAAAACGAGTACCTCAAGGTGACGCTTGTGCCTGAGTTCGGCGGCAGGATTCTTTCGATGATTTACAAACCTACGGGACACGAGCAGCTCTACCAGAATCAGGTAGGAACACCGTACGGGCCGGACTGGGACGCATTCTATTACGACTGGCTCATGCTGTGGGGCGGTATCTTTCCCACCTTTCCCGAACCCGAGCATGGGAAGGCGTGGTGCCGTCCCTGGGCTTACGAGGTAACCCGCACTACAGCCGAAGAGGTTTCGGTGGCGATGTCCTTCACCGACGACATCGATTTCGATCCGCCCTCAGCGCAGTTCAGGTACGGCGTCACCGGGATCACCTGCCGGTTCGAAGTGACGCTCGCCGCGGGAACATCGGCACTCAAAACGTCGGTATCTCTAATCAATACCCAGGACCGTGATATTTCCTGCGAGTACTGGACGAATGTAGGTGTCGCCCCTGGATCGGTTCCGGGGAATACGCGGTGCGACGACCGGACGGAAATCGTCGGCCCGGTAAGCAGGGTCAAGATCGCCGATTCATGGCCCGAGATCCGGAACGCCGAAAGGAACGTCGAGGCCGACCTCTACCGATTCGAGAATCTGAGGTGGTACAAAAACTGGGCCGACGACGGAATCGCGTACGCGTGGCCCCTCGAAGGGAACTTCTGGGGCGCGCTCAATCACGCCAATGGTGAGGCAATACTGCGGATTTCCGACAATGTCAAGACACCGGGATTGAAGATATGGGGATTCGGATACGGCCGGAGCCGCGGATTCGATCCCGAAACCGTCACCGACTATCACCGTCCTTTCATCGAACTGTGGGCCGGAGCATCGAAGGAGTTCTTCACTCCTGCAAAATTTCCGGCCGGTTCCACCCTCCGGTTCGAGGAGTTTTACACGCCTGTCGCCGGCCTCACCACTTTTACGCATGCGAGCGAGCACGCTGTGATCCACCTTACCACGGACAAGGCAGCCTACGATGCCGGAAGCGATGTGAGCGCCCTGGTCTCGTGCCGCTACGCGGTGATGAAACCGGCGGACCGGGTGACGCTTTCACTATTGTTCAGGGGTGGAAACGATGCGGTCAAGGTTCATGAAGAAACAAGGATACACGACGGAAACGGCCCGTTCGAGATCAGGAAAACAGTCGAGATGCGGGAGCTGTGCGGAATTATCGACAGCCTGGTGTTCGAGCTGCGCTCGGATGAACGCACGCTGATGAGGTCCGGTATTCCGGTAACAGTCTCCAACACCGGGTCGTGCACCTCATCCTCGCTCCCAGGGGCGGACCGACCGATGCGGACCCGAACACACGGCTTCGCACCGGCATCGATGAAACTCTACACGATTGACGGCACTTATATTGGAAAGACGGGAGAACGTCGCACCTCTACTTCAGCGCGATTGTGTCGGTGGACGACAGGGGTAAATGCATCCGTTTCGTGGGACTTCACCGATGAACCATAGCATGTTTTTCCGCCTTTTTTCGGCTTCGCTGTGCTTCGCGGCTATCCCCGCGACACCGTGCAATGCTGCATCTGTTGTAAAGATTGTTGCGACCGGAGACGGATGGGAACTGCTGCGAAACGGAGTGCCCTATTTCGTCAAAGGGGCGGGAGGAACCGAACATCTCGACGAAGTCGCGCCCGCTGGCGGGAATTCGGTCCGCACATGGGGTGTCGACGACCGCATTCTCGACCGCGCACAGAGTCTCGGTCTCACGGTGACCATGGGGATATGGACTCCCGCGACCGAAGCCGAGCGCGCCGTG
>CAZGVZ010000077.1:1919-5190 GCA_964529145.1 uncultured Fibrobacteraceae bacterium
AGAACTACCGTACCCACGATGCGCTTCTCATCTGGGGACTCGGAAACGAGATGGAGTCACGGACCGGCGATCAGGTCGCTCTCTGGAAACAGCTCAACACCATTGCCGAACGGGTCAAATCGCTCGATCCCGACCACCCGGTGATGACGGTGATCGCGGAGATCGGCGGAAACAAGGTGAGCGACCTCAAGACCCACTATCCCGCGCTCGACATTCTCGGGATAAATTCCTACGGCGGCGCCGCGAACCTCGGCGACCGCCTCGAGGCGGCCGGCTGGGACAAGCCCTATATGGTTACCGAGTTCGGCCCCCTGGGCCACTGGGAGGTGGGCACCACCGCATGGAAGGTTCCGATCGAACCGAGCAGCACCGCGAAAGCGGAAACCTATCTCGATGCCTATGAAAAGTCGATCGCGGAAAGACCGTCGTGCCTTGGTTCCTACGCGTTTCTCTGGGGTGACAAGCAGGAAAAGACCCACACCTGGTACGGGATGTTCCTTCCCGGGGATCTCGGGGGCAACCCGCTCGCCGCTGTGGAAGCGATGACCTTCGCCTGGACAGGCGAATGGCCTGGCGACCGCTGTCCCGTGCTGGGAAACGAAGCGATCGCCGTCGACCCCGCGGTCAATCCCGGCGACGGCCGGGGCCGCTTCGCCCCCTCGTCCACACTCTCCTGCAGCGTGGACGCCTCCGATCCCGAGGGCGCGGCGCTCACGGTAGGGTGGGACCTGCGGGAAGACCGTTCGCTAGATCCGGCGACCGGCGGCGCAGCCGAAGCCGCCAATCCACCGTTGAACGGCGCGGTGCTCTCGTCAAGCGGACTCACCGCTCTGATCTCCCTTCCGAAGAATCCCGGAAATTACCGTGTGCACGTGTATGTGTACGATCCTGCAGGCAATGCCGCGACCGCCAATCTGCCGATCGTTGTGGATAAGGGAGTGGGGACGGTGCCGCGAGGACAGGCCTCACCCGTGATCGCGACAGCGCGCCGCGTCGTCATTGAGACACGGAGCGACTGTCTGGGGCGCAGCCTGCGGGAGACGAAAAAGCATCGAACAGCCGCGGGACTCTTCCTTAAAAGAAACGGTTTACGACAGTTGAGAATCGAATAGCCCCCTCCCGGGAACGGCATCTGCCGGATCTGAGGCAGAACCCGTTTTTTCGGGGAGGAGTGCTTATATCAAAAATCGTTCAGTGATGCCAACCCCGGCCCGACTGTTCCACACTCCATTCGATGACACGACGCCGATTCACATAGAACCGGAACAGTTGCCGAACGGGTCGGTACTCGTCTCCTGACCCTTTTAAGACCGGCTCTACTGCCCGAATGATCTCACTTTTTCGATGTGGCCGTCTACCGGAGAATGGTGCCTGCATCGTCATTCAAAACCGATTTTTTCGATCCGGGTATCCGGGTAATATTTACCTTCGTATATTTTCAAATAATATTTCACATATCCCCCATTGCTGAATCCATGCGGGTCGGTGTATACCAGCAGATACAACCTGTCCGATCCATATTTTTGATACACACCGAAGGAGATCGAAGGCGGATCGATTTCATGTCCGGAGGGAATGATTCTACCCGGAATGAACAGGCTCATGAACCTTGCGTCCATCCGGACCGCCGCATTCGAGGCCTTCAGGCAGTCGGTCAGTTTCAGCTTTTGTCCATCGGACAATAAATCATGACAGCTCAGATAGACCCGTACCGGACAATTCTTCGATAGATATTCACAAAGCAGAGAATCCATCCCGACAAAGTCCGGAATTACATCGTTGCGGACACTGTCATGGCCGACGACGTAACCCGGGTGAGCGGTCGACTCTTTACTCATTTCCGGATTACCCGGCTTTGAGGCAAGTTTTGGGTCAAAATAGACACAGGAAATGAGAAAAAGGGGGATTGTCATGACATTCAAAACGTGCATCATGGAATCTTTTAGCCGTGGTAGTTGATTCTCGACGAGCCGTGCCACGGCTTGGAGGATCAAATGACCGGGCGGTATAATGAACCGCCCTGCCGTAAGAATCCGTTGCAGGTCCTGCCTCTTCATCGACAATCGTTCATTTACCGCTTTGCAGCAGCTACTGTGAGGACGTTATACTGATTGTATAGGGCCCTGTGTACGTAGTGGATGTGGAAATGAATTTTACCATCAGATAGAGTGTCTGGTCTGCCGTCGCGGTGTAATCCAGGGTACACGATGATCCGGTACCGGATTTGTCGTACGAGGACGACGATTCCTCGTAAAGGTAAATATAATGCAGGAACGCAGCGGACGATGTCACCCGATACGTGATGCCTGAATCGACTCCTATGGACACCCAGTCGGTATCCGACAATGTCAGAGTATGATATTGAACTTCATCGATCTCTATCGTGTTGGCACTGTCGCGGACATTGTCATTTTCGTATTCATCAGGAAGAAGGGCCGTCATCGAAAATGTGTAATTCTCTATTGAATATGATGAGGACACCCGGTAATAGATCGTGTCTTCCTTCGACGCCGAATAAGGAAACACATAGTCGCTGGTACTGACAGACCGCGAGGTAATGAGGGAATCGTTCGACGTATAGACATGAAGCGTTATGATCGATGAGCCGCTGCTCATGGTTACATTGTATTGACCCCCGGCAACGACCGGCAGCGCCACCCAGTCGGTATCGTGGTAAGGAAGAGAATGAACCTCCTCTGCGACCGATGAATCCGTGATTATTCTTGCCTGCGCTTTGGTATCGTCGTTCTCGTACTCGTCGGCTGGAGGCGGCGCGACCCGGTTCATCGATATGGTATACCGTTCAATGGTGTAAGCCGAGTTGAACCTGTAGTAAAGGGTATCGTCCCGCGGGGCCGTATAGGCGATCGATGCGCTCGTAGAGATGGATTGCGAGGTGATAAGTGAGTCTTTCGAGTTGTACACGTACAAGTTGATGGTCGACGAGCCGCCGCTCACGGTGACGGTGTAGCGACCGCCCGCGGCTACCGGCAGCGCGACCCAGTCCGTGTCACGGTAACCGAGGGTGTGGATTTGATTGGAAACAATCGTGTCGAGGATTGTCCGGGCCTGCGCCCTTGTGTTGTCGGGCTCATATTCATCGGCTTCTGGCGGCACTACCCTGCTCATGGATATGGTGTAACTCGGCACCATGGTCGTCGACGTCAACCTATAATAAAGCGTATCGTCCTTTTGCGGGGTAATGGAAATGGACGGACTGGTCGTACCGGTGCGTGAAGCCAGGAGCGAATCATTCGAGTCGAAGACATAC
>CAZGVZ010000077.1:5200-8803 GCA_964529145.1 uncultured Fibrobacteraceae bacterium
CATACATGTAAAGCGACGATGAGCTCCCGCCGGCCGTTACAGTATACTGCCCGCCCGCGACGACCGGAAACGCGACCCAGTCGGTATCACGGAAGGAGAGTGAATGGACTTCGCCCGAAAGAACCGAATCCGTGATGACCCGTGAATTCTCCCTGACGTCGTCGTCTTCGTATTCGTCATCGGGAGGCGGCTTGATGCCATTTATGGACAGTGTATACTGCTGTATGGTCGAAGAGGAGGTCACCCGGTAATAGAGCGTGTCGTTGTCGAGGGGAGCAAATACGATCGAGCCGCTCGTTGTAATTGTGCGGGAGCCGAAAAGCGAATCGTCCGAAGTATATCCGCATAGACTCAGCGAGCCGGAACTTCCGCTTATCGAGACGGTGTACTGGCCGCCGGCAACGGCCGGAACCGCCACCCAGTCGGTATCCAATACGTGTAACGAATGGACTTCACCGGACAGCACGGAATCACTAATGATGCGTGCATCCTCTCTGGAATTGTCGTTTTCCAGCGTATCCGGACCTACCAGGGTACCGCTGAGCGTACTCAATGCCTGAAGCACATAAGAACCGCTTGTCGAAGTGGTTTGCCCGGTCACGCGAATATAGAACTGGCCGCCCGATGCGCTCTTCCAGGAGACGATCGCATTACCGTCAACTTCTCCCCTGTCGCTCTCCTTCATCGGCGTGGATCCACTGCTCGAAAAAAGAGCGAGTTTCGTGTCCGTGGTTCCGGAGGTCAGAACCACTATCGAATCGCCCGGCTGCGCCGTGTATTCCACCCAGTCGGTATCGTTGGGCAGCAGTATACGGTTCTGTGGTGCGGTGGAAAGCTTTCCGGCCGTAGTCCGTGATGAATCGGGTTCATAGGTATCGTTGATGAATTCGCCGGTTACAGTCAACGTATACGCCAGATCCGCTTTCGTGGAGCGATAGATTTCAAGAAACAGGGTATCCGAAGCCGCAGGAGTGTAAGTGATTGCATTGGAAGAATTCGATATGTAGTCGAGATGTTCCGTCGAGCCTTTGCCGTATAAATACATGTAAAGCGATACGGAATTGGAAGTGATCGCCTGAATGATGTATTCCTTTCCGGCCATTGCGGGAAAGGCCACCCAGTCGGTATCGGAGATGGAATCGATCCAGGCAAGCGTGCGGTCCTGTATGAACGAATCGCTTGGTGCGCAGTTCGCTTCATCCCTGCTGTCGTCATCTTCAAACTCATCGGGAATACCCGGCTGCAGCATTACCGAAATTATCAACTCATAGCTGAAGACCGTGGAGACGGTGGGATAGAGTTTAACATAAACGGTATCCGTGGCGGAGCTGTTCAGGTCGATCTGGTTTGAAGGACCCTGCAGCACGGTCTGGTCTTTCGCATAAAGGATGGCCCTGACCGAAGACTTCGTGGCGGCTATCGTGTATTGACGTCCCTCCACCACTGGAAGAATCACCCAGTCCGTATCGCCTTCTGTAAAAGATCGCTGTTGAAGCGCACTGTTTCCCGGAAGAAGCCTCGCTTCACTCCTTGTGTCGTCGTCTTCGTAAGCATCCCCGGTCACCAGAGTGCCGAGACTGCTGGTCCGCATTGATAATTTGTACGAACCGGTCGCCGAAGCGCTCGCGCCGACCACCCTGAGAAAATAGGTCCCTGTGTCCGAAACGATATACTCCAATTCCGTCGTCGAATCCCCCGGAGAAGCGCTCGTGAGTTTCTTCACCGTGTCGCGGTCGTAGAGAACCATTGAAACACGGCAGGTTCCGGAGGCGATCAGAAGAATCGTATCGTTGTCCGAAATGACTAAACACCTCACCCAGTCGGTATCTCCGGCAGTGATCGAACGTGTCTGAATCGAAGTGGAAAGCAACCTCGCCCCCTCCGGAAGTGAATCGGGCTCGAAGGTATCCGGTCCGATTGACGAAGCCACTCCCAGTTCATATGATCCGGTGGCGGTTTCATCGTTACCGTATACCGAAATATGGTAGGTGTTGCTCTGGGTACAGTTGAAAACGACGAGCGCATTGATGTCGTTGGGAGAGTCGTCGCCTTCGAGAAGGGGTGACGAGCCTTCGCCGTACACTTTGATACGTGTATCGGTCTTTCCTTCGGTGAAAATCCGGTACGACTTTCCCGATACCGCAGAAAAACTCACCCAGTCGGTATCCCCCCGCTTCAGGGTTCTCATCTGGCTCCCGCTGTCCGGGTGAATCGATTTCGCGGAAGAACGGGTATCATCGGGTTCGTATGAATCGGCCCTTACGACCTTGTCCTCCGGATCGTCCTCTTTTGACGCTGGATTTGAATTACAGCCGGTAAGTACGGCAATGGCGCACATCGCCACCATAACGATGTTCCGTGATTTCATCTGACAGGCTCCTTCGCATTTCAGGTAAGCTTCGGCGGCAGGGTGAACGGACTACAGCAATCAATAAAATTCGTACAATTTGCCCGTCCCGCGGGAAATCGCGGCTCAGGCCGGCGTTATCATGACAGCCGCATTCAAAATATATCATTCCCGGGATTGACCTGTCGACCATTATCGTTTTCCGGAGATACACCCTGGAAAATGGATCTTTGCCTTGCGACCTGCCGCTGGAGCCCGGTTGAGGTGTGGCTTTGAGCCAGACCTCCGCCGGAAAACTGTGTGCAGCCTCATTGCCCGGGTTTATCCAGGGATGATTCCTGATGTATTTTACGTTTGATCCGGACGATTCGTTCACGCGCGAGCCTTGCTGCAGCTTGAAGGATGAATGATCGAGCGGTAAAATTAACTGCACTGCCGTAAGTACCGGCTTTGCGAGACTCTGTCTTAATCGACCATCATTCATGAACCTTATTAAAAAACTTATCAGATTGGAAAGGATGGATCCGTGTCCAGACTTAAATTGAAGTTGCCGGTCATTCTGCTTTCTTTACTGGCAGTGTCGAATTCAAGAGCGGGCGATTTTTCGAAACAGGGAAGCGCCTGGTTGGGCGGCGGGGTGAGTTATTCTTCACTGGGATTTGGAGAAGGTCCCCGGATGAACATGGTAGAGCTATCCCCGATCCTGCGCTTTTTTCCTGTCGATCACCTCATGGTCGGACCGAGCTTTACCTGGACGGGAATGTTCATCGAAAGTGAAAGCATTCACGAGTTCGGAATGGGAGCCGACCTCGGTGTCGTCTTCAATGAAAACGACCATCTGTATCCATACCTCCGTTCCGGAGGCCGCTTCACGATCTATGGCGGTAGCGGCTTGTATGAGTCCCAGACCGGGTTCACGCTGCCAATCGCCGCCGGGATGATCGTACCCGTCGGCAACATTTTCGCCATTCAGATCGAACCCGCTTTCACGATCACATGGATCGAAGGTGAAAACATGAACGTATTCGGCGTAAATCTGGGAATATGCGGTATCGGTGAAAAAGCGGCGGTCTCCTTCCTGCAGCGAATGTCCGGGATCATGAGCTTCTTTTAGGATCTTCCAGGGAGCAATGTTCCGAAAGGGCCTCTGGCCCTTTCTCACCCGCGGTACACTGGCGAAATCGGTTCGATGGCGGAAAGTCTGTCAGAAAAGACGAATGTAACAATGCCTGCTGTAAGATCACCCGTTCCCGCTC
>CAZGVZ010000077.1:8816-9170 GCA_964529145.1 uncultured Fibrobacteraceae bacterium
AATCAGGATCAGAGCCGATCCTGCATCGGGCTATTGACGTGCGTGATAAAGAACCGGCCATGCGTGATGCATTCTCCCGCGACATTCACCGGCAGACGACTTTACCGGTTGAAACTGCCCCGCAGGCCCGAGTCACCCTGTAGAGATAGCACCCCTTCCCGAGGCCGTGAAACGTCGTTTCACTGCTGGTTACCGCAGACTGACGCACACACTTGCCTTGCGCGTCGAACAGCGCCACGCTAAACGGAGTCCCGCCTTCTCCGCTGGCAGTGAACCCGATCCGGCCGGATCCCGGGGCCGCCGGCTTTACCGCCGCATAGGAAGAACCTCTCGGTGTTCCTTCCCGTAGAACAG
>CAZGVZ010000077.1:9180-11032 GCA_964529145.1 uncultured Fibrobacteraceae bacterium
TGGTTCCATTGAATTGCGCGAGACATTTCGGCGTCCCGGGCAGGTCACCGAGTCTGCTCCAAATGCAGTCCTCGTTTGGGGCGCACTGCAGGTAGACTCCCGACGGCGTCGCGGCCGCGAGTAGTGTCCATACGGCCCCATCGAACTGTATCCTTGTAAAAGGCACGATGGAGAGCACCGACTCACCGCTGACCGGAGGGGGAATCGTGGACTCTAGGGTACCGTTCCTGAAAAGCAGGATTCCACTGTCGACTGTGGCTACCGCCAGCAGTTTCCCGTGCTGCGAGATTTCGACCAGGGAGGTGACCCTCGCCTTCCCGAACTTCGACAGCTCCTCCGTTCCCCTGATCAGCCATGACGTGTCGTTCGCGGCTAACGAAGTGTTTCGGTCGAGGTCATTACCTCCGGCGTAGAGCATTCCGTCTCCCGAAAAAACGATCATCGACGCGCAATTCCGGCCGAAAGGGCTCGCCGGACCCGGAAGCATGGTCAACTCCTCCAGGCGGCTGCAGAGCATTCCCGAAACTACGCCGTCCGCGTTCCCCACATACAACCTTCCTGTGCAATCGCCATTGATTTCGGATATTGCCACCGCCGTCGGCCTTGGGTGCCTTTGCTGGAATGTAAACCCCCACCAGGTATCGATTCCGTGGCCGCCGACCCTGGCTTTCGCGATTCCCGTGACTCTCCCTGCATAGACGCCGTCCGAGTCGGAACCGTCCCCTGCAACCGCGATCGGTTCCCCGGACGACGTTTTTACCATATCATACACCGGCAATCCGGCCCACGCCGTATCCCACTGACCGTTTTGATGCCAGCAGATCATCTTCCCTGTGCCGACCATGAGTGCGCTGCTGCCGAAATTGGTCATGGGCAGGATGACATTGACACTTTGATTCTCGAGTCCTGCCGGTTTCCATGAAGGCTCCGAGTGGAGCTCGATCGAGAAAAGGGCAGCGACGAAGAATACCGCGACATTCGCCTTATCAAAAAGTCTCATGATTGGCTCCTTCCGATTGGCCTGGGTCCGTATATTCGTGTAACTCAGCCCGAGGATGCCTTGATAATGATCCAGGATGGCTTCGTTTCCTGAAACGATCGTACCCGGAGATCAAATGCTGAATCCTCAATGCCAATATAATGTTCGACAACGGGTCTGCCGAGCCTGAACAGAAAAGATCCGTTTCCGGACATGAAACGGACAGAACGAGAACATGCCGCTGGTCCGACGATCCGGGGCGAATGTCTGCGATGAGGGTTGGAAACTTGTGGTGACAACGCTACCGCATCCGCGAGTCTCGAAAGGCTCCTGCACCACGCCGAGGTCGTAATCATGAAAGGAGAGAGATTCCGGATAAAGAAAAACTCGAAACTGGGGCTTGTCCCGCCCTCGCAGCTATCTCACATCAAAAAAAGATGGGAAATACCCTCCAACCCGATACTACATCAATGATCAATTATTCAGAGATCGTCCTTATGCCTTAAAACCTCGGGGGCTGGGGCAGAGCCCCAGAATTGACAGGTACGCCACAACAGGTTGTGGTACCCATTAAATCTCCCGCCGACAAATCGGATCCCTTTTTCATGTTCTACATATAAATCTACCCGTCCGCCATCGTTGTCATGGGTCACTTTCGTGACATGCCATGGGGGCTTGATCCCAAGAATGCTTTCGAAAAAATTTGTCGTTGCTTCCATGTTCATGAAAATAGCGTTTTACACTATAGATTGGGGTGACCCACTAAAACTTCCGATGCGGCTCAATTATTTTTCGACTCCTTTTCCAGATGCCCAATCTCTGGTATCGCCGTCTTCGTCGTTTTTAAGAGTTTCCAGAATTTTTTTTGAGTAA
>CAZGVZ010000078.1:0-4871 GCA_964529145.1 uncultured Fibrobacteraceae bacterium
TTCCACCTGTACCTTGACAGGATCCTGCGGACTCCCAACGACATGGTAAGGTACCCGTTTCTCCTCGGATTCGACTTCGCTGTGTCGGCGCCCCATGAATCTCTTTATGGAATAGATCGTATTTTCCGGGTTGGTGATAGCCTGGCGTTTGGCGATCGCACCGACGAGCCGTTCACCCGATTTTGAAAAACCCACTATCGACGGGGTAGTACGGCCGCCTTCAGAGTTGGATATGACGACCGGCTTGCCGCCCTCCATCACGGCGACGCAAGAATTGGTGGTACCCAGATCTATACCGATAATTTTCCCCATAGCTGCTCCTTCGGAATGATGTGAACATAATTATGGACAGCTCTATTGCTCAATTATCATGCCAATGGGAAAACCGGCTATTTACATGAATTTTACAACCAAACGGGAGGTGTATTGCAGAATGGATCGTGAAATGTTTTAATTTGGAACGCTACACATTGAATCGGATGTTAAGAATGTCACCGTCCTGCACGAGGTAATCTTTTCCGACGAGATGAAATTTTCCCTGTTCTTTGACCGCTTTTTCAGAACCGAGCTCCCTGAGATCTTCATAAGAAAAGCACTCGGCCGCGATGAATCCGCGAGCAAGATCGGAATGAATCGATCCCGCAGCAGTGACGGCAGTGGAACCCTTTCTGATATTCCATGCACGCACTTCATCGGGTCCAACGGTGAAAAAGCTGATATATCCCAGAATATCAAAGGCACTTCTGGAAAGGGTCGACCTCGCGGATTCGGCGATCCCCATGTCGTCCATGAACAGTCGAGCCTCTTCCGGAGAGAGCCTGGAGAGTTCCATCTCGAAATTTCCGGCGAATTCGACGGTCCGGAACCTGGAACAGAGTCTTTCAAGCAGCTGCTTGTCTTTGAGGTAGCGGTTTTCATCGGTGTTAAGAATCAAAAGGGACGGTTTTAATGAAAAAAGCTGGAAGCCTTTGATGATTTGAAGCTCCACCTGGGTAAATTCCAGGTCACGTAAGGGAAGATTGTCATTGAGACGATCGACGATACGTTGCAGAAGCGGTTCTTCGAGTGGATTTTGCTCCCCTTTTTTTCCTTTATTCCGGCCTTCACGGATTTTCTCGAGCCGTTTCTCCACAATGATCATATCCGCCAGGAGCAGTTCCTCCCCAATTTTCTGCGCTTCCTTTTCGGGATCGGGAGCCGATCCGGTCTCATCCGGAAAACCTCTGAGCACGATCGCCAGGGCATCGACATTACGGATGATACGCATCAGTTCTCCCGAAAAGGCTTCCTGCCGTATCATCTCTTCGGTGATCCCAGCGACATCGACGAGTTCGATCGAGGCATAGATCGTTTTTTTGGGGTTGTACATCGATGAAAGGTGGTCGACCCGGGGATCCAGTACTTTGACGACTGCAATGTTGGGTTCCACTTTCGCGGAGTATGATGCAAGGGGAGCATCGGCTCCGGCAAGCGCATTGAACAAGGTGGTTTTACCGGATTTCGGCAGACCGAACAGACCCAGTTTCATTGATCCTCCATAAAAAAGACGTCCGCTTCCAGGTCGAATCCCGGCCGAATTGTCCACAGGTGAAGGTTTTCACCTGAATACCGCATGGGTTGGGGTGAAGATGCTTTCGCAACAAACTGCGGTAAACGGAACGCCCGAAATCGCATCCCTCTCAATGTGAGGGTAATTTCACCTTGATATCGATGAGTTCGGGACGTCTGAAATGAACGATAGAAATGATTCCGACGAAAAGAAAACCTGAAGCGTACAGCATGAGAAAGGGACTGACCAGAAAGTTGGTGAATCCGAGAAACATCTGAAAGCTGGCCAGGCAGTAAATGCCCAGTAGCAATTCGATTATGCAGGTAGCATCCTTGATGGGCCGATAGCTTACCTTTCCTTTGAGTTCGCCTTTCTTGGGTGTCCGGTGGAAAGGTGACTTGAGTTTGAGAAGGGCTTCAAGCACCGCTTTCCCGTTATTGACCGCAAGCCCGGTTCCAAGGAGCATCATCGCCGGTATGAGGAGAAGGTGTTTATGTACCTTGTTTCCGATATAGAATTGTGAAACCATGTACATCGTGGACGGTCCGCTGGTCGCGAGAATCATGCAGAGCACCACGAGGGCGAACCAGACCGGCGGAAGGAAAACCTTGACATAATAAAGCACCGGCATTGTAAGGAGCGCGAGAATCAGCATGAGCGGATGAACCATGTAATGGGTCAGGTGAAGAATGGCCTGAATCATTTTAAAAAGAGGGACTTTCCTTGTGCGAAGGAGAGGAATGATCTTGATTGCGGTCTGAATCGAACCTTTTGCCCATCTGAACTGCTGATTTTTGAAAGCGTTTATATCTTCCGGAATTTCAGCTGGGACCTCGAGATCGGGAACGTATTCGGTTTCCCACCCGGAGAGCTGCATCCGGTATGAAAGATCCATGTCTTCGGTGAGAGTATCATGCTGCCAGCCTCCGGAGGTTTCAATGGCTTCACGCCGGAAGACACCGGCGGTACCGTTGAAATTCATGAAGAGACCATTCCAGCTCCGGGCAGCCTGTTCGATCATGAAATGACCATCGATCCCCATTGCCTGACCACGGGTGATCAGCGACGCCTTTTTATTGAGATGGGTCCATCTGCCCTGTACGAGGCCCAGCTTGGGACGGTCGACGAAAAACGCCATGGCTTTTTTGAGAAAGTCGGCTTGAGGTACGAAATCCGCATCGAAAATCGCGATGTAATCCGCACTCGTGAATCGCAAACCATTCTGCAGGGCGCCCGCCTTGAACCCTGTCCGGTCTGTTCGCCGTATTACCGAAATCAGCACACCTTCACCTTTCAGTTCCTCGACGATTTCGTCGACGAAACCGATCGTTTCATCGGTACTGTCGTCCAGCACCTGAATTTCGTGCCGGGAAACGGGGTAATCCATCGAAGCGACGGCGCGTATTACCCTTGACGCCACCGACTTTTCATTATACATTGGAAGCTGGGTCACCACTTTCGGGTAGAGCGATTCGTCGGTAATAGAATAGAAATGTTCCATCCTTTTTCGCTGGAACGCGATTTTTTCTTTCCGCTTTCTCAGGAAAAGGTAGGTGAGAATGTAACACTGAACTCCATAGGCGAGAAGAACGAGGGAACAAAGAACGTAAAGTGAGACAACGATGATTAGTGCGATCATACCCCTATCAACCTGCAGAGGTTAAATTGGATTCAGATGTGCCGGCCCGTACGTTAAAACAGATAATATACATGATTGTTAACGTCCGGGATCAAATAATTCGCTTCATCTGAACGGCTGAACTCTTCCGTATTGAAAGACCGTGGCGGGGCGGCATGCTGAAAAAAATCCCCTTCACACGATGCCTGTACTTATTGAACTGTCACCCCCTGTATGGCATCGCGCGCCCAGGCATCTGAAAGATCGTTCAACTCAGGTTTAAATATAATTGTTTATTTCGCCGGATACTTAGAGAAAAATTGTTCGATCTCATTTCGTATGCCGTTGAACAGATCCGCATCCCGAAGGATATCGGCAAAGACAAGATCATCCCAACCCGATTGTTTATAACCGGTTACTTCTCCGGGTCCGCGAAGCCGCAGGTCCATTTCGGCGATCGCGAAACCGTCGGTCTGCAGGCAGAAAGCCCGTAACCGTTCCCTGGTCCGCTCGTCCAGAGAGGAGGAAAACGGCAGGAAACAGTACGACTGCTCTCTTCCCCGACCTACACGGCCCCGTAACTGATGCAGTTGCGCAAGGCCGAACATCTCCGCGTTTTCGATGACTATGACCGTAGCTGCGGGGACGTCTATGCCCACTTCCACTACCGAGGTGGCAACCAGCAGGTCGATCAAACCATTGGAGAAATCGTCGAGAGCCCTGTTTTTCTCCTCCGGTGCGACTCTGCCGTGAACGAACGAAGTACGGAGACCGCAAAATGAACTCTTTGTCAATTCGGAGAACGTGGTACTGAGGTCATGGAGCGACTGGGTGTTCTCCTGGTCGGCGTCGTCCCGCTCGATGCGCGGGACGATATAGTAGCACTGAAAGCCCGATGCGGCCTGACTTCCGATGAACTTCTCCATGTCATGCCTCTTTTCCTCTGGGACAAGGCATGTCCGCACAGGCCGCCTGTCCGGAAGGAGCGTGCGGATTGTAAGAATGTCAAGATCACCGTACAGGGTCCGCGCGAGCGTCTGGGGAATCGGGGTAGCCGACAGCATCAGAAAATCGGCTTTACGATCCTTTTCATGCAGCAGCAGACGCTGTTGCGCGCCGAACCGGTGCTGCTCGTCAATGATGAATATACCGACTTCCCTGAAATTCACCGAGGGCTGCAGGAGCGAATGCGTTCCAATGATGAACCTGGTTTCACCCGACGCCATGCGCCGTCGCACCTCCCGGTTCTCCGTCGCCGACCCTGATGTCGAGGTAAGCAGTTCGGCCGTGAAGCCCAGCGGGCGCAGCCATTCGCGTATCTTTACCCACGTCTGGCGGGCCAGCAGTTCCGTGGGGGTCATCCATGCGACCTGCAAACCTTCGTTGAGGGAGGGAAGTGCGGCGCAGAACGCGACCACCGTCTTGCCCGAACCCACATCACCCTGGAGAAGTCGGTGCATGCGTCGAGGGGCGGCGCATTCCGAAAGCAGAACGCCGACCGTGTCCTGCTGGTCGGTTGTCAATGAAAAGGAAAGCTCCCGGGTGAACCTTTCCAGGAGCTCGCCGCTACTGAGCGGCCGCCCCGGAAGGAGGAATTTGCTCCGGCTGAAACGCAGCGCCAGGGCAAGATTGTAAAGTTCTTCGTATCTCATTCTTTCGCGGAACCGTTCGAGCCGGCCGATATCCGAAGGAAAATGGAGTTCC
>CAZGVZ010000078.1:4886-10987 GCA_964529145.1 uncultured Fibrobacteraceae bacterium
GGGCGGAAACGGGTGCCGCGCTGATATCGGTTCCGGAAGGATCCGGGGATAATGCCTGCAGTTCTTGAGTACCCAGAGCAGACTCTTCATCATGAATCGCTGACCGATGCCGGCCTCGCGCATTTCTTCCGTCAAACCGTATCGCGGCAGGACCGGACGGAACGTTTCGCCGTCGGATTTTCCAAGCGTCTCGACTTCGGGATGAACCATCTGGTATCCGCGATACCTCGTTACCTTTCCGGTCGCGACGATCCGGAGCCCTTTGGAGACTGTGTGACGGAAATAGGACGCTCCATGAAACCAGAGCAGTTCGATTGATCCCGAACCGTCGGAAACGAGCACCCGCAGCCGCGGGCGGCGGCTCCGTTCCAGCCTTACCGTCTGCACTGTGCCGCGCACAGTACATACACGGTTGAGAAACGCTCCGGTCTCCCGCAGCGGGACCAGGGTCGAACGGTCGAGATAGCGCAGCGGAAAACGGTAAAGGAGCTGGCCGACCGTTTCGATCCCGGCGCTGCGAAACGCCGCGACCCTTTTAGGGCCTGTCCCCGGAATGAGTGAAACCGGA
The DNA here is from genome assembly GCA_964529145.1 of uncultured Fibrobacteraceae bacterium. Lineage (GTDB taxonomy): Bacteria > Fibrobacterota > Chitinivibrionia > Chitinivibrionales > Chitinispirillaceae > JAFGNB01. The sequence continues at coordinate 5,455 of CAZGVZ010000078.1, forward strand.
GAGAGAAAATCGAGCATCGCGGCAGCCGTTCTTCCTGTCATGCATCAATCCATCACCGAATGGGGAGCTCCGGTCAGTCCTTATCGGTATTTGAAAAAGGTACATCAGGTACCCGGAATCCGGAATAGCCTGGAAATATGACTCGATGCTGTTTGGAAACCTGAATTCCTGGTTCACGGTCCGCGTTGGCCGGCTTACCGCCCGGCGAGTCCCTCATGTCTCCAACATCCAAGATTTCCTTATGGACGCCTGTAGAAAATTCCTTTTATCCGGTCCGGGTGAAAAAACCTGCAGGCTTCTTTACTCCCGGCGCCGTGTTTTTTAATATTATGATCTTGTCATGCATCCGGCCTGCGCCCTCTTTGCTCGGGCTCTTTACAGCACCGGGTGTTTAATTCACTTATGATATCCGCGATTATGGAGAATCGTGCACGCCCTGTAGAGTTGTTCGAGCAGAAGCACACGGGCGATCTCGTGAGTGAATGTCAATCTGGAAAGCGAAAGCCTTTCATCCGCCGTCCGCTTCACCTCGTCGCACAGACCATCGGGACCACCAATGACGAACACGAGCTTTCCGTTCTTTCCGGCGATCGACGCGGCGAAATCGCGTGAAGTGCACAAGCTTCCCTCTTCGCAAAGCGCGAAAGAGTGTCCCCCGGTTCTACGGAGCAGTTCCAGAATCCGTTTGCCTTCCGCCGCGACACCGCGGTCCGCGATTTCGGTGACCGAGAGACGCGCTTCATGACTGAGCCGTTTGGTGTACATGTCGACCAACTCGGCGCACCGGCGGTCCTTGAGCGATCCAACGCACACCAGGGCTAAATCCGGGATTCCGATAATCACGATCTCAGCCGCTGAAGCGACCGGAAGATCACCGGCTCCGGCAGTGGAAGGAATCGGGGCATACCGGAATGGTCAGGAGCGCGTGTATGATCTTTTCAGATCTTCGAGAATGCACACCGACAACCATTGAAGATGCGATGCTTTCGAGGTAAGAAGCGCCGCGGTCGCCTGGTCGGCAGTAAGTGCCGTTATCTTGTTCAGCGAGGTGTAAAACAGATGAAACTGGCTTGCATCATCGACGAATTCCTTCAGAAGCTGTTCCAGTTCACCATGTATAATTTTGGTATTGGTGATATCGAGTTCACTGATGAGTCGAATACAACGGGAGAGATGTTCCGACCACACTGCGGTGTCCCCGGCGGGGGAAGTGAGCTTGTGAACGCAATCGACGAAATAATTGAGGAGGTTCTGAAGTTTCAGGTACAGGGTCAGATTGGGTGGTGCGATTAGTACCGCATCCACGACACCTTTCGAGGCAGGTTTTGGTAAAATCTTCCGGATCTTGCATGCCGACCGCTGGTGATTTCTTGAAGTCATGGATAATGCTCCTTCAGACGAAAAAGGATGTATCCGAGTCAGGTGGAGGAACCGCGCTCCTTCGTCGAAAATAAGATAAAATGTGCTTAACGGCGTGTCAAAGGAAACCGGGTAGATAAACACTACTGGAGCGTAGATGGCTCGAATTATATATTGAGGTACTGAGAAGGAACGCGTACGGGCACTATGTCGGAAAAAAACCGTTTTGAATCCCCTGTCATACAGCTCGCGGTCGAGCGGAAGCTGATTTCGACCAAACAGTACGAGACGTGCAGGGACCTGGCCAGGAAGAGCAAACGGATCGGGCTGGAATCCTCGATCGAAGAGGTGATGCTGAAGCAGGGACTTATCACCGAAGAGCAGATGCATGAGCTTTCGGAAATCGTTCGTCTCGGCGAGAAGGGGGACTATTTCGGCGGATACCGGCTGCAGCGTCTCATCGGAAAAGGTGGAATGGGAAAGGTCTATGAGGCGGTCCATGAATTCACCGGCCGTACGGTCGCGTTGAAAGTGCTTACGACGGCTTTCTCCAGGGATGGAACCAACGTGACCCGTTTTTTCCAGGAAGTCCGGGCTCTGGCCAAACTCAATTTTCCCCATATCGTGACGCTCTACGACGCAGGGAAAGCGGGCCGGCGGTATTACTTCGCAATGGAACTGGTGAACGGACCCTCATTGGCGCAGTTTGTGGCCGAACGGAAGCTTCTCGATGAAAAGGAGGCATTGACCATCACGGCCAAAATCGCGCGCGCCCTTTCGTTTTCGCATGCCAGGAACATTATTCATCGTGACATCAAACCCGAAAACATTCTCATAGATGAGCAGAGTTCACCGAAAGTGACCGATTTCGGCGTGGTCATGCATCAGGATGAGGATCATATGACTCTCACCCAGGAAGGTTTCATGGTGGGATCGGTTCATTTCTCCTCTCCTGAACAGGTCGAAGGCTCCCGCGACATCGACGGCAGGTCGGATATCTATTCGCTAGGAGCGACACTGTATTACATGGTGACCGGAAAGACCGTCTACACGGGAAAGAATGCCGAGGAGATACTCACGAAACATCTGGTGGGGACATGGACCTCGCCGAAATATCATAATCCGGCGGTTTCCTTCAGAACGGTGAAGTTGATAAGGAAAATGATGGCGCGTAACCGGGAGAGGCGTTATCAATCCATGGACGAGGTGGTCACTGCGATCCAGAACATCATTCGACCGCGCCCATTTCTACGCCCGCTGGCCGCGCTTGCATCCCTGGCGGCGCTTTTCCTCGCCGGGGCGGTCGTGGAAAATTTCACCCATTTTTTCGAGCTGCTTTTGAATTGAACCCGGAATTCATCTAAGACCTGAGCCGGACTATCCCTTTGCGCGATCCGCTTCGCGGACAGCGGCATAACGGGGTCGTATCCGCTTCGGGCGTACCACCGGATCGATATGCTCTTCGCGCCTGCGAACCCGTTTCGCGCCCGCTGCCGCTATGTCTCATTCTTTAAGCCGTAAGGTATCCAGCACATTGTGCTGTTTTGTGGTACCGCCTGGCATCTCACCCTAAATTAATCGTCCGATTGAGGTCAGAGTAGATTCGTTCGTAACGATCGGCGATCCGCTCGATGTCGAAACCTTCCGCTGTGCGGACTCCTTCTGCGGCGAGAGCAGCTCGCTCGCCAGCATTTCCGATAAGCCGCAGAATGGTTGTCCCGAGGAGGTCTGGAGTGGTGAGCAGCCCGTTGATCCCGTGGCGGATCAGCGTTTCGCTTCCAGGATTGCGTGTGGCTACCACCGCGGTCCCGCAAGCCATCGCCTCCAGCATGGGCACTCCGAATCCCTCATAGGAGCTGGGCATGCAGAATATCCAACTCCGGCGATATGCCCGGATAAGCGTTTCCTCATCGATGCGGCCCAGGTACTCCACATTTTTTCCGGTGCAGGGCACCGGACCTGCCACCGACAGGGTGCAATCCGGCCGGGCAGGGAGGATCACCCTCTCAAATGTTTCCAAAAGAGTGTTCCCGCGTTTTCTGCTGTGAAAGTCTCCAATGAACAGTATCGAAGGTTGGCGGCTTTTCATTTCACCGGGTATGAACCGGTCCAGCGGGACCGCGCATGGGACGCATTCTTTGACAAAAGGCAGATACCGTCTCGTGTCTTCGGAGATGGCGACCGCGTGCCCCTTTTTCAGAGATGAGACCCATTCAAGGACATAGAACAGCGCCTGATATAGAAACCGGGCAGGCCTGCCCGCATGCAGCGCTTCCTGCAGGGCGGAACCGTAGAAGGTCCGAATCCTTCGAACGGATCCGGCGGACAGGTAATCGTCGCCATGGTAATGCAGCACGTCGAACGGCCAGGTATCCACCTTGCGGAAGCGCAGGGCAGGCTCGAATTTACGCAGAAATCCGGGCAAGCCTCTGCTTTTGAGGACAACGCACCTGTACGGGGCTCCGGTCACCGGAGAACTGAAGGTGAACACCGTTATCCGATGTCCTCTGCCGGAGAGGGCAACGGCCAACCGGTGCACCTGGACCGATACACCGTTGGGTTCGTCGGAGGGGAGCTGTTTGGAAAAAAATGCGATATTCATCACGTGTTCACGGGATTCAAACAGGGTCAACCGGTCTACGCGGACCAGGTCCGGAATCTCTCCTGACGCACCCGTGCATTAGTGCGGCGATCACGACCAGGGGGGCCAGCAGGACCTGAACCGTTTCATTTATCCATCGCGAGGCGGTTAAACCCCGGAGACCGCAGCGGCGCAACCCGAGCAGGGATACGAGCGCCGCGTCGGTAACTCCGCAAAGAATGGTCGATCTTTTTTTTCCGGGCCACCTGCATATCGAGGCCGCATGCAGCAACAGCACCAGTCCAAGTGAAGGCGGGAGAGGAGAACGGCACGTTTTTACATAGTTTTTCGGGTGTTTTGCGAAGAGAAGTGGATCGAACCTCCGGTTCCAGCAGTTCTTGAAGAGATCCCATTTCTCCCAGGATCTAAACAGATGAGAAACCCTGATGGCGTCGCAGTAATCGATTCTGTACCCTTTCTCCAGAGCGGTAAAAGCGAGATCCATATCTTCCCGCTGTACGACGAACCGCTCGTCGAATCCTCCGAGGGCTTTGAAAAAGTCAGTGCGGAAGAACAGGTTATTGGTGCGGAAACCCGGTTTTTCGAGTCTGCGGTACTCTCGAAGTGAACCAGTCGATCCGGCGGAATCCCTAAGTATTGTCGTGGAACCCTCGACTGCCACGACACCGGTATGGACGGCGAGATAACGGCAACCCTGTTCGACCCAATCCCATTCGGGAATGCAGTCGTCATCTATGAAAGCCAGGTTACGGCCGCGCGCGATAGCGGCACCGGCGTTCCGTTTTCTGCCGATGTTCCTGTCGGCCAGCAAAAGCCACATGAAACGGGAAAAACGGCTTTGGAGTTCGCCATTTGGGTAATCGGTGACAACGATGACCTCGAAGGGGTGCTCATGCATTTTTTGCCTTGAAAGGGCCAGGCAGAGTTTTTCCACCAGCCGCGGACGGTGCGACGCGATGATGACTGAGGTACAGGGCTGCGGTTGCATACGATTCATAATACATGAAACTCAGCGGCAAAGGCAATCGAAAACTGGGGTGAAGGATCGCGGGACGCGTCCTGGTATGATAAGGCAGACCGCCGTGGCGAAGCGGAAAAACAGTACACAGGAAAAGTGGTGCTTTCCGGGGGGTCCTTATATATTTACCTGAGTCGAGCGATACCTCCTTGTGACGGGGCGGAGGCTGCAGGCGAGATGCCGCGCGAAAATTCTCGATATAACCTCCAAGGGTATGTCTGCGCTCTTTGCACAATCCAAGGATTTCACCACAACCGGCCGGTCTTCCGTGCGGTTCCTCTTCGGGGAGCACAGGATGACTGCAGGATGGTTCAATAAAACAGGTTCAAGAGGAAGGAGTGAAAATGAAGCGCTTCAGCAGAGTCTTTCGGTCGGGTATCGGTTCCATAGTATTGACGATGGTTTTTTCCGTTCTTGCGGCGAAAGCTCCTCCACGTCCGGATATGTTTCTCACGCTGGAAGATGGCCGTGAGGTCGTTCTCAAACCCGACAGCACCTGGAACTTCGTTCAGTTCTCTTTCATTCAGGATGAGTTCGACGACATATATATGGAT
>CAZGVZ010000079.1:0-1604 GCA_964529145.1 uncultured Fibrobacteraceae bacterium
ATTTTCGCGCAGCTTCGAGAGAAAGAGATTTGTGCGTATCCGAGAGGATTACCTCCTCTCCGAACGTCTTGAGCTGCTCTTCGGAGGAGAGAATCTGTCCGTTCCAGGCCCATAGTTTTCCGTACATGATCCTTCTGATTTTCCGGTTGAGCGGCTCCTCGGTCCATAAACTGGACGTGATGTTGCGTGCGATATTCTCGTAACCGCCCTTACCTCCCGGCATGCTCATGTCGAGCTCCGTTTCATATGCGTACTGTTCGTCGACGCCGGCGGCGCCGTCCCAGTCTGTCATGATGATGCCGTCGAAGCCCCAGTCGTTCCGCAGAATGTCGTTGATGAGATGGCGGTTGCTCCCAGCGCGGTCGCATCCGGTCTCGATGAGTCTGGGTTCAGTGATGGTGTACCCCGGTACCGTGAGGCGGTGATAGCAGGTCATTATGGCGCGCGCGCCGCCCTCCTTTATGCTCATCTCGAACGGAACACAGAACAGTTCACGGAGTGCGCGTTCATCGATGATGACCTGCAATCCTGGACGAATGTTCTCCATGACATATGGCGTGAAATGTTTCGGCGTGGCGATCACTTTGACGCTCTGCAATCCCATTACCTGACTGGACACCATTTTGCCCACATGGTAAGGATCCTCGCCCATGGTTTCGAAGGCGCGGCCCCAGCGCGGATTTATTACCAGGTCCGCCATGGGACCGAGGTTGCAGTATACTCCCATGGCCCGAGACTCCCTGCCGATCGCCTGTCCTATGCGAAAGGTGAGATCTCTGTCCCAACTGCACCCGAGCGCAGCCTCGGTGGGAAAGAGCGTCACGGTGTCGCCTGCACCGTAGATCGTGAACTCGTTGATCTGAGGGCCCAGAGGATAACGGATACCGTGCGGCCCGTCGGCGCAGCGCCATCCTACGATCGTGGTTCCGTCGTTGAGCAGGCAATTGTCCTGCCCGAAGAATTTGTATACCGGATGATCCAAGCTTACGTACAGCATGAGCTGCCGCTGCTGGAGCGGAATGAGCGGGGTGATCGAATCGGCGAGACGCCACATCCTGCTCATTTCCGCTGTGCCGGAGATGGTCCCGATGTACGAGGCGGAAGGGTTTCCAGTGATATCAGCGCGGAAGTATGCGGTTTTCACAGTATCCGCGGCATTGTTCTGCCTGATCGGACCGATATCCCCCGTCTTCTGGAAAACGGGAATCGTGTCCTGGCTACCCTCAGGAGAGATCGTGAAATCCACCACGACGGAATCATTGCCCTCCGCGAAGAAGTGATATGTGACCCGGCCCATGTAGGAGTATACCGTGTCTCCGTCGCCATTGACGCTCTTCTGGTATCCTTTGATCAGGTCGACAGTGACGTCGGTTATGCGGGTCGCGAAAACCGTTCCGGCCGCCGACAGGCCGATAAGAAGAAAAAGTCCGACTCTTTTCATGACCGTCCTCCTAATTCCAGAGCATCAGTTTGAGGTTACGGGCATGAGTGCCGTACGACATCCGCGCAATGAAGACTCCGCTGCGGCAGATCGAAGGCGAGAGATTCCAGGTGACCGTTCCCCTTTGCTCCCGCACCGGAATCCTGGCGACCACTCTGCCGAG